>CAZBKV010000050.1:0-10824 GCA_964492575.1 uncultured Verrucomicrobiota bacterium
GATTTAGTTTCTTTAATTCGTCCACCGTTTTGGCGGTTGGATCGAGGATGTCGATCAACCGCTTATGCGTCCGCATCTCGAACGTCTCCATCGATTTTTTGTCCGTATGCGGCGAGCGGTGGACCGTGAACCGTTCGATCCGGGTCGGCAGAGGGATTGGACCAGCCACCCTTGCCCCCGTCCGTTTGGCCGTCTCAACGATCTCCTTGGCCGACTGGTCGACGACCCGATGGTCGTAAGCTTTTAATCGAATTCTGATTCTTTGTCCAGCCATATGCCGAAAATTTTTGATTTTTAGTGTTTTCGTCCTATCCCTTCCAAAATCTGCTGGGCCACATTTGGCGGCACAGGTTCAAACGAGTATGGCTCCATGGTATAAGAGGCTCGCCCTTGCGATAACGATCGAACCGTGGTCGCATACCCAAACATCTCTGCCAAAGGAACATGTACCCGAATTATCGTCATGTTACTCTTCGCTTCGATACCGACGATCCGACCCCGCCGCCGATTCAAATCTCCAAGAATGTCTCCCTGATATTCATCCGGTGTGGTGACCTCAACCTCCATAATCGGTTCTAACAGGATCGGAGCCGCCTTCTGTACGGCATCCTTGAACGCAAAGATGCCCGCCATCTTAAAGGCCAGATCACTCGAGTCCACCTCGTGATAGCTTCCGTCGACGATCTGGACCTTCAAATCGATCATAGGATATCCGGCCAGGACGCCTGTGGCGATGGCCTCCTGAATCCCAGCCACCACAGCCGGAATGTATTCCTTGGGGATGACCCCACCAACAATCTTGCTCTCAATTTCGATTCCTTTCCCGCGCTCATTCGGTTCGATCGTGATCACGACATGACCATACTGACCGCGTCCACCGGTCTGCCGAATAAATCGGCCTTCTCCCCGCGCCGGCTGAGTAATGGTCTCACGATAAGCAATCTGAGGAGCCCCGGCCCGAGCCTTGACCCGAAATTCCCGGAACAGACGATCCCGAATGATCTCCAAATGAAGTTCTCCCATTCCGGCAATAATGAGCTGGCCGGTCTCCTGATCGGTAAAGACCCGGAAAGTGGGATCTTCCTCCGCCAAGCACTGCAATCCGGTCATCAGACGGTCTCGATCGGCTTTTGTCTCCGGCTCCACCGCCATCGAGATCACCGGTTCGGGGAAGGTAGGCGGTTCAAGCAACACCGGAGCTCGTTGATCACACAAGGTATCCCCGGTGGTAATGTTTTTGACACCGACCAAGGCGGCAATGTCCCCCGAATGGACTTCTTCTACGTCCTCGCGCTTGTCCGCCTGAACCATCATCAGGCGACTGACCCGTTCTTTGCGTCCGGTACGTGGATTGTAAATTGCGGATCCTTTCTTCAACGAACCGCGATAAACCCGAATAAAGACCAGTTTTCCGGTGTAAGGATCCGTCCAAAGCTTAAAAGCTAAGGCACAAAACGGTCCTCGGTCATCTGGGTGAACTTCAACGATCTTTTCCGCATCCCGGGGGTCCTGTCCGGTAGCCGGAGGAACATCTAATGGCGAAGGCAGATAATCTACAATCGCATCAATCAGCGGCTGCACCCCCCGTTTCTTGAATGCGCTTCCACAGAGAACCGGCACAAATTCCAGCCGACAGGTCAGGCGGCGAATCGCCCGTTTTAAGGTCAAAGGATCTACCGGTTTATCCTCAATCACCAACTCGGCGACTTCGTCATCTTTGTTCGAAACCGCGTCGATCAACTCTGCCAAGGCGATCTCGGCTCGATCCCGCTCCTCTTCTGGAATCTCTGTGATCACAAAATCGGTCCCAGTCTCATCCTCCAAATTCCACAAAATGGCCTTTTGGTTAACGACATCAATGACTCCACGGAAGTTCTCCTCTTTCCCAACCGGAAGCATTACCGGATAGGCATAAGCGCCTAATTTCTGCCGCATCTCTTGAATCACCCCTTCATAATTTGCCCCCACCCGGTCCATCTTATTGACAAAGGCGATACGGGGGACGCGGTACTTACTGGCCTGTCGCCAGACGGTCTCGGACTGGGGCTGCACACCGCCGACGGCACAGAACACGGCTACCACCCCATCCAGCACGCGCATGGATCGTTCCACCTCGGCGGTAAAGTCGACGTGCCCGGGAGTATCAATAATGTTGATCCGGTGGGGGATTCCCGGAAAGAGCTTAGTCAGTCCATCATTCGGCCGTTGGGACCAGAAACAGGTAATGGCCGCAGAGGTAATGGTAATGCCGCGTTCCCGTTCCTGTTCCATCCAGTCGGTGACAGTATTCCCCTCATCCACCTCACCCATCCGATGGATGAGGCCGGTGTAATAAAGGATCCGCTCCGTGGTTGTGGTCTTTCCGGCGTCAATGTGTGCAGCAATCCCGATGTTCCGCATGTATTCTAGCGGAAACTTTCGGTCTGCTGCGTTCGCGCCGTGTAATTTTTCCATTACCTTCGCCATAGTTTTTCCACCCCTACTTGATCCCTCGAGCAAAGGTTTCCAATGAAACGCGCCCCGTTCGGTCAAGCCTCGGGCGGGGCGCGCTGGTATGTAGAAAAGATGCTCTACCAGCGGAAATGCGCAAATGCCTTATTGGCCTGTGCCATGCGATGGACTTCGTCTCGCCGACGGATGGAACTGCCTTGGCCTTGATAAGCATCCATGATTTCGGAGGCCAAGGCTTTATACATTGGGATTCCTTTCCGGGCATCGGCAAACCGGGCGATCCATCGCAAGGCCAGAGAAATTTGTCGATCGGGAGGGACTTCCACCGGAACCTGATAGGTGGCTCCTCCCACCCGACGAGGTTTCACTTCCAGGCGTGGTTTGACATTTTCGACGGCTCGTTGCAAAACTTCCAAAGGATCCAACGAGGGGTTCTTGGCCCGAATCTCTTCCAAGGCCTTATAAACAATCTTCTGGGCAACCGTCTTTTGCCCCCATTTCATGACGATGTTGATCAGCTTCGATACCAGCTCCGAATGGTATTTCGGATCTGGAGGGATCGGTCGTTTTTCTGCCCGGCGTCTCCTCATGGTTCCCTCAACACCCTTTCCTTATTTCTTCGGCCGTTTCACCCCGTACTTCGACCGGCTATTCCGCCGTTTCTCCACCCCTGTCGCATCATATACACCCCGCACAATATGATAACGCACTCCTGGAAGATCCTTTACCCGTCCTCCCCGAACCAAGACGATGGAGTGTTCTTGGAGGTTGTGCCCCTCATCGGGAATGTAGGCGATCACTTCTTGACCATTGGACAACCGGACCTTCGCCACTTTCCGCATCGCGGAATTGGGCTTTTTCGGGGTCCGAGTCATCACCTGCAAACAAACCCCTCGCTTAAAGGGACAGCCTTCCAGCGCAGGAGATTTGCTGCGCCGTTTGACCTTCTTACGCCCTTTCCGAACTAATTGATTAATCGTCGGCATTGTCTGACCTCCCTCGAAGGCCCTTCCTCCCCTCCTGCTCGGATCGATCCAAGCAAGATGGAAGGCGCATTATATTGAAGTTGCTCTCTTTTGCAACCGGAATTTTGGCGGAAAAAGGAACTTTTTACCCTTCGAGCAACGTTCGCCGTAGCTCCTCCAAACTGGTCTCTTCCTTCTTCTGAGACTCTCCTGCTGGCTGCACCGCCGCCTCCTCGGCTTTCTCTTCCTTCTCTTCCCGTGGTACCACCGGCTCAACCAGCCGTTTCACTCGAATATGTCGATACTTCCAGAATCCCGTTCCAGCCGGAATAATATGCCCCATGATCACGTTCTCTTTGAAACCACGCAGGTAGTCAACCTTGGCCATCGCCGCCGCTTCAGTCAAAACTCGAGTGGTATCCTGGAACGAAGCAGCACTCAACCAACTCTCCGTTTCGAGCGAGGCCTTTGTAATCCCCTGCAAGATCGGCTTCGCATCGGCCGGTTTGCCACCCATCTTCTCCACCCGAGCGTTCTCTTCTTCAAACTCGATCCGATCCACTTGTTCACCCCACAGGAACCGTGTATCCCCTGGCTCGGTGATCCGAACCTTCCGAAGCATCTGACGGATGATAATCTCGATATGTTTGTCGTTGATTGTGACACCTTGCGAACGATAGATCTGCTGGATCTCATTCACCAGGTGCTGTTGCAACTCATGGGGACCGCAGACTTCCAAGATTTCATGAGGATCCACCGGCCCTTCTGTCAGCTGTTGTCCCCGTTTTACTCGATCGCCCTTGAAAACGATCACGTGCTTCCCCATCGGAATGAGATGTTCCTCCGCGTTTCCGGTCTCCGGATCTCGGATGATAATACATCGCTTGCCAGCCTTTGGAGGAGCAAACTCCACGATTCCATCGATCTTGGCAATCTCTGCTGCGTTCTTAGGCCGACGAGCCTCAAACAGTTCAGCCACTCGCGGAAGACCACCTGTAATATCCTTGGTCCTCGTAATCTGCCGCGGGGTCTTCGCCAACTGGGCCCCAGCCGCAACCCGCTGGCCCTCCTTCACCATGATATGAGCCCCTGCAGGAATTGGGTAGGTCGCAACCACATTTCCTTCTTTGTCCAAGATCTGAATCTCCGGGTGGAGATCCTCTTTATGCTCCACTACGACCCACGACTCCTGCCGGGTCTTTTCATCCACCTCCCGACGCATCGTCACATCGGGAATCAAGTCGTGATACCGAACCCGGCCGGCCTTTTCGGTAATAATCGGAACGCTATAGGCATCCCACCTGGCGAAGATTTGGTCTTTCTTGACCGGATTCCCATCCCGAACCATCAACACTGCACCTAATGGGACATTATGGGTCTCCAACTCTCGTCCATTCTCGTCTACAATGACCACCGAACCGTATTTGTTCAGTACGATGACATTCCCGTCGCTCAGTTCTACAATTCGGAGATTGCGATAATGCAGGATCCCCTCATGTTTCGCCTTCAAATGAGAAGCTCGAACTGTCTGCGAAGTAGCTCCTCCGATGTGGAAGGTTCGCATCGTTAACTGGGTCCCAGGCTCCCCAATCGACTGAGCTGCAATAATTCCTACCGCCTCTCCCGGCTCTACCACTTTGCCGGTCGCAAAGTTTAATCCGTAACACTTCGCACAAACCCCCCGCTTCGTCTCACATGTCAACACCGAACGGACCTTCACCCGTTCCACTCCAGCCTGCTCAATCAATTCCGCCTTCTCTTCATCGATCAATTCATTGGCTGCGACTAGAATCTTCGAACGGTCTCGAGGGTCATAAACGTCATCACAAGCAAATCGCCCATAAATTCGATCTTTCAATGAGACTGCCTCTTGTTCCCCTTCATACACAGCAGAGATCCAAATCCCGTTCATCGTGCCGCAGTCTTCCTCCCGCACGATGAGATCCTGGGCCACGTCGACCAATTTTCGCGTGAGGTATCCAGAGTCTGCGGTCTTCAAGGCCGTATCGGCCAACCCCTTGCGAGCCCCGTGCGTAGAGATGAAGTAATCCAGCACGCTGAGTCCCTCCCGGAAATTGGCCAAAATCGGTTTTTCGATGATCTCTCCGGAGGGTTTCGACATCAGTCCCCGTAGACCGGAAAGCTGACGGATCTGGGTCTTATTCCCTCGTGCCCCGGAGTTCACCATAAGGTAAAGAGGGTTATACTCTTCTTTGTCTTGGTTTCGCTCCAGGGTCTCGAGCATGACCTTCTCAATATTATTCACGCATTGCGACCAAGCATCGATAATTCGGTTGTATCGCTCTCCCCCGGTGATGATTCCCCGACGATGTTGCCGTTCGATCTCCTCGACCTGCCGACGGGCAATCGCAACCTCCCGATCCCGCTCTTCCGGAATGATCATATCAGTGATTCCGATTGAACATCCCGATCGGGTGGCTTCGCGGAACCCAAGCTCCTTCAGCTTGTCTAAGACCTCTACGGTCTTTTCATGCCCGGCAATCTTGTAACAGGCAGCGATCAGCTCCCCGAGTTCCTTCTTTGTGACCGGTTTATTCACAAATCCCAAACCTTCTGGCCAGATCTCGTTAAAGATCACTCGACCGACCGTTGTTTCAATCAACTTCTTCTCCGGGTCACCGTAGACCGTCTTCTTCCCTCGATCCGGATTGGCCAGAAGAATTCGATCGTGCAACTTCACATGCCCCTCATCATAGGCAAAGAAGACCTCCTCTTTGCTGCCGAAGATCATGAGCCGCTGACCTGGTTTCTTCGGCTTGCGCGGCTCTACCGTCAGATAGAAGCACCCCAAGGTAATATCCTGAGTCGGTGTGGTGATCGGTTCCCCACTGGCTGGCTTGAAGAGGTTTAAGGGAGCCATCATCAGAAGCCGGGCTTCCAGCTGAGCCTCAATTGATAGCGGCACATGAACAGCCATCTGGTCTCCGTCAAAGTCTGCATTGTAAGCGGTGCAGACCAACGGATGGA
Organism: uncultured Verrucomicrobiota bacterium; assembly: GCA_964492575.1. GTDB lineage: Bacteria > Verrucomicrobiota > Verrucomicrobiia > Limisphaerales > CAZBKV01 > CAZBKV01. Next base: position 6,405 of record CAZBKV010000050.1, read on the forward strand.
TCCGAATCGCTTCCCCTTCGATCAAGACCGGTTCAAAGGCTTGGATAGAGAGTCGGTGAAGGGTAGGCGCACGATTGAGGAGGACCGGATGCCCTTTGGTCACCTCTTCCAGCACGTCCCAGACCTCGGGCGTCTGCCGTTCGATCATCTTCTTGGCAGACCGCACGGTATGGACGTAGCCCTTCTCTTTGAGCCGACGGATGATGAACGGCTCAAACAGCACAAGGGCCATCTTTTTCGGCAGACCGCATTGGTGAAGTTTCAACTCCGGACCAATGACGATCACGGAACGTCCGGAGTAGTCCACCCGTTTCCCAAGAAGATTCTGGCGGAATCGACCGGACTTGCCTTTCAGCATATCAGACAAGGACTTCAGAGGCCGATTCCCTGCTCCCATCACCGGCCGGCCATGACGGCCGTTGTCAAAGAGGGCATCTACCGCCTCCTGCAACATACGCTTCTCGTTCCGGATAATGACATCCGGGGTCTTCAATTGCAGGAGGTTCTTCAGCCGATTGTTTCGATTAATGACCCGACGATAAAGATCGTTCAGATCCGAGGTGGCAAACCGTCCTCCTTCCAACGGAACCAAAGGCCGCAGATCCGGAGGAATGACCGGGAGTACCGTCAAGACCATCCACTCGGGACGTACATTGGCTTCGATGAAGGCCTGGAATAGCTTGATCCGCTTCGCCAGCTTCTTCCGAATCTGCTTACTCCGCGTCTGTTCCATCTCCTCTTCCAGGCGGGCCACCGTCTCGGCCAGATCAATCTGAGCCAAGGCATCTCGAATCGCCTCCCCACCCATCTTGGCTACAAAAGCATCCGGCCCAAAGGTCTCGCGCGCTTCACGGTATTCTTGCTCGGTAAGAAGCTGATGTTTCTGCAGTGGGGTCGACCCCGGATCGATCACCATGTAGTCCTCATAGTACACAACCCGCTCCAACTGTCGGGCGGTCATATCAAGCATCAATCCGATCCGGGAGGGCATGACCTTTAGGAACCAGATATGAGTCACCGGCACGGCCAATTCAATATGGCCCATCCGTTCTCGGCGTACTCGAGAGAGGGTAACCTCCACGCCGCATCGATCACAAATCACCCCTTTGTGTTTGATCCGCTTATACTTTCCGCACGCACACTCCCAGTCCTTGACCGGACCGAAAATGCGTTCACAGAACAGTCCACCCCGCTCTGGCTTGAAGGTTCGATAGTTGATGGTCTCGGGGTTCTTTACTTCTCCATGGGACCAGCTTCGAATGGTCTCAGGAGAAGCAATGCTGATGGACACCGCCTCGACCAAGTTGACCCGATCCAAGCCGAGAAGTTCACGGGCTTTTTCCTTTGAACTCATAGCTCCCAACTCTCCAAAAAGGTTTTTCGTTTGGTTTTTAATTGGAAGAGACCAACCTCGTTATCTCATGATCCGTTCCAGCAACTCCTCTTCCTCCTCCTCCGAGCTGGTATGGACCCGCACGTTCAATCCCAACCCTTGCATCTCTTTCACCAGCACGTTGAAGGACTCCGGAACCCCTGCCTCCAACGTGTTATCTCCTTTCACAATGCTCTCATAAATCCGAGTCCGCCCTTGTACATCGTCGGATTTCACAGTCAACAGCTCCTGCAAACTGTATGCCGCACCGTAGGCTTCCATTGCCCACACTTCCATCTCTCCAAATCGCTGCCCGCCGTACTGTGCCTTGCCTCCGAGGGGCTGCTGAGTCACCAAAGAGTATGGACCTACCGCCCGGGCGTGGATCTTATCCGCCACCATATGGTGGAGCTTCATCATGTAAATATACCCTACTACTACCTTCTGATCGAACGGCTCACCGGTTCGTCCATCATACAATACCGCCTTTCCTTCCTCATCGATCAAAGGATCCAACCCCTGTTCTCGGAGTTTCTGAGCCGACTTCCGCAAGTACTCCCAAATCTGATCCTCCTTAATTCCATCGAACACAGGAGTCGTAAACCGAAGCCCTAAGACATGAGCCGCCCACCCTAAATGGGTCTCGAGCACTTGTCCAACGTTCATCCGCGATGGAACCCCAAGGGGATTGAGCACAATATCCACTGGGGTCCCATCGGCCAAAAACGGCATATCTTCCTCTGGTACAATCTTCGCAATCACCCCTTTATTCCCGTGGCGACCGGCCATCTTGTCCCCCACCGACAGCTTCCGTTTGGTCGCCACGTAGACTTTGACCGACTTAATAATTCCCGTATCTACCTCCTCTCCAGATTCAACTCGTTCAATTTCCTCTTCATACTGCAACTGGAGATCATCAAACTTCTTCTTATACACCTCCACGATTTCGAAGATCTTATTCCGGATCGGAGACGGCTCGATATCGATATATTCATACTGACGAGCCAGCTCTTTCAACAAGGTCTTCGTAATCTTCCGATTGGCGGGTATGATAATCTCCCCTGTCTCCGAATTCCGAACCTCCAACGGAATCTTCTCTCCCAACAATACGTTACTCAAGGCTTCTGTTAATTGCTCTCGAAGCTCCTCCCGCTTCACTCGGTATTCCTCTTCAATGCGACGCCGCTGCTGCTCTGGCCCCATTGCATCCTTCTCCTTCTCTTTCTCGGGATCTTTCTTCGAGGAGACCTTTACCCCCATGACAATCCCATACACCCCGGAGGGAACCCGCAAAGAAGTATCCTTCACATCTGCCGCCTTCTCTCCAAAGATGGCCCGTAACAACCGCTCTTCCGGAGCCAACTCAGTCTCACTCTTAGGCGTCACCTTCCCTACCAGGATATCCCCTGGCCGGACTTCTGCTCCTACCCGAATCACTCCATCTACTCCCAAGTTCTTTAACCGATCTTCTCCTACATTGGGGATGTCCCGCGTGATCTCTTCCGGCCCCAGCTTGGTATCTCGGGCGTGAACCTCAAATTCTTCGATATGGATGGAGGTATAGACATCGTCTTTGACAAGGCGCTCGCTGATCAAGATTGCGTCCTCGTAGTTGTACCCATTCCAAGGCATGAAAGCGACCAACACATTCCGACCCAACGCCAATTCCCCGCCCTGGGTGCAGGGACCATCTGCAATGATTTGGCCTTTCTTCACAACATCTCCTTTTCGCACGAGGGGTTTCTGATTTATGCAGGTCCCTGCATTCGAGCGCATAAATTTTCGAAGCTGGTAAATACAGATGCCTTGCTGGGGATTATGACGCAGCTTTTTCGGATTTTCCGGGAGTTTGCCATCCTTAGTGATGATAATGCGATCTGCCGTTACCGAAGCCACCTTTCCATCGGCCTCGGCCACTACCACTGCCCGTGAATCCCGAGCCGCCCGCTCTTCTACCCCAGTCGCTACATAAGGAGCCTCCGAAACTAGGAGCGGTACCGCCTGACGTTGCATGTTTGATCCCATCAACGCCCGATTCGCATCGTCGTGCTCTAAGAACGGGATCAAGCTTGCCGCCACCGAAACGAGCTGCTTGGGGGAGACATCCATGTAGTCCACCTCTTCGGGTGGGACCTCCACAAAATCCCCTCGTCGCCGGCAAGTGACTCGCGGAGCTGTAAACCGTCCCTCCTCATCGACCGGGGCGTTGGCCTGGGCGATCGTAAATTGTTCCTCCCGATCGGCCGTTAGATATTCAATCTCATTCGTCACCCGCCCATTCACGACCTTCCGATACGGCGTCTCAATAAATCCAAACTCATTCACCCGTGCATATGTGGCTAACGAGGAAATTAGCCCAATGTTGGGGCCTTCTGGAGTCTCAATGGGACAAACCCGTCCGTAGTGAGATGGATGAACGTCGCGGACCTCAAACCCAGCTCGCTCTCGAGAAAGCCCACCTGGCCCTAATGCGGACAATCGACGTTTGTGGGTCAGCTCCGATAACGGATTGGTCTGATCCATGAATTGGGAGAGCTGACTCCGTCCAAAGAAGTCTCGAATCACCGCCGAGAGGGCCTTGGGGTTGACAAGTTTTTGAGGGGTTAACTCTTCGGTCGACTGATCAAAAAGGGTCATCCGTTCCTTGACCAATCGTTCTGTCCGCGCCAGTCCGGTTCGGCATTGATTTGCCAACAACTCTCCTACCGTTCGGACCCGTCGGCTCCCCAAGTGATCGATATCGTCAACAACCCCCTCTCCTTTTCGCAAACGCAACAGATATTTCGTCGCCGCGACAAGATCCTCCTTCCGGAGAATCCGAACATCGTTATCTTCCAGACCTAACTTCTGGTTGATCTTATATCGCCCCACCCGACCCAGATCATATCGTTTCGGATCAAAGAAGAGCCGTTTCAGCAAGGCCCGCGCATTGCTTGCAGTAGGAGGATCCCCTGGCCGAAGCCGTTTATAAATCTCTTTTAACGCTTCCTCCTCGTTCCTCGTAGGATCCCGACGCAGGCATTGAATAATAATCCCATCATCCCAAGA
>CAZBKV010000051.1:0-10794 GCA_964492575.1 uncultured Verrucomicrobiota bacterium
ACGAATCACCGCACCATGGACCATCCGTCCTAAAACCCGCGCGGTGTCTTTAATCGGTTCCCCACGCCCTAGTTGAAGATCGGCTGCATTGAGGTAGATTGGCCGTCCCCCCAGTTCGTAAATTCCCACTTCAAACGAAACCCGCGTCCGGGTAGACGGCTTGGTAAAAATCATTGCCCAGCTCTGTCCTGCAAGCAGCTTCGGCTCGCCTCGACCCCGTTCCTGCTTCCAAAACGTAGCCCGCGAGAGGATTTGCTCTATATCCTCCCGTCCAATCCCTTCAATACTCAGTAAGTGTCTCATAGCCTTCTCTCCAAAAAACAAGAGGTCCTCGATCTCTCTCGAGGACACCATCCATCATGCCGAGCTTCTGTCTCTTTGTCGATGGGGTTTCAGCATTCCTTCGGGCAATCCATGTGACCTAACCCCTTCTTTCTCACTCAAAACCCATCGTAGAGCTTGTCCGAAAAAGGAGAAAGCACGAGTCAATTTTTTACTTCTCTTGGCGCGTGGGGGGACAACGCGTTCCTACCTTCCAATTCCCTCTCGAACGCCCAGGTGCAGGTAGGGCGGCTTGTCCCCAAGCCGCCGCATGAAATTCCTTCCTTTATCCCTCAACCTGTGGCAGCCATGCTCTTCGATCCAATATTTTCCTTTTCTTAGAAAACCTTCCATTCAAACTGCTCAGCCGATTTTTTTTTCGGATGCGCGCTAGCGAGCTATTTGGCAATTTGTTCCACAACGCTCTCAATCGCGATAAGCCCTTCTTCTAACTGCGGTTTCGTAAGGTTTAGAGGTGGGAGAAGTCGAACCACCTGTTTGCCGGCCGGAATCGTCAGAACCCCCGCTTGATGCAACCGCTCTACCAATTGGAGGGAGGCCGGTCGATCCGGCTGCCGGGCAAAACCGGGAATCTGAGCCGCCGGGGCCAACTCAATCCCGATCATGAACCCTAGTCCCCGAACCTCTAGAATGACGTTCGAAAACTTCCGACTCAGATGAACCAACCGCTTTCGGGCCTCGGCTCCCAGGGTGCGAACATTTTCCGCCAAATTTTCCTCTTCAATCACCTTCAACACCTCCAACGCCACGGTACAGGCAAGAGGATTGCCTCCAAACGTACTTCCATGACTTCCCGGCCCCAACAAGTCTGCATACGGTTCCCGAATCCAAACCGCTCCAATCGGAATCCCAGTACCAAGCCCCTTGGCCATGGCAACCCCGTCCGGCAAAAATTCCACTTCCTCATCTTCCAAGATCCGCTGATAGCTATGGAATCGGCCCGTTCGATATTGCCCGCATTGCACCTCGTCCATCAGCAACAACAATCTGTGTTTGTCACACAACTTGCGCAATCCGATCAGGTAATCCGGATCGGCCACATGAATTCCTCCTTCCCCTTGAATTCCTTCGATCAACACGGCTACCGTCGCCGGCGACAAAGCCTCCTCAATCGCATTCAGATCATTAAACGGAACATGCCGAAATCCCTGTGGTAGGGGTTCAAACCCTTTCTTTACCTTGCTCTGACCGGTTGCCGCGATCCCGGCAAGTGTCCGGCCGTGAAACGAATTGAGCGTGGTCAGAATCTCAAATCGTCCTTCCTCCGATCCATATTTCCGCGCCAATTTGAACAATGCCTCATTGGCCTCGGCGCCGCTGTTGCAGAAGAAGACTTTTCCCGGTCCGATCCGCTGACACAACGCCTGGGCCAATCGTCCCTGAGACTCATGATAATAAAGATTGGAAACATGAATCACCTGTTCCGCCTGCCGATGAAGCACCTCCACAATCCGGGGGTGAGCATGTCCTAGACTGTTGACGGCAATACCACTGCCCAGGTCCAGGTATCGCCGTCCGTTTGTATCCCACAGATACGGTCCGGCCCCATGAGTGAAGACCAACGGAAACCGGCTGTAAGAAGGGACCACGTATTGCTCAAACAGACTTTGGACCCGTTGGGCCGGATCCTGCACCTTAGGCGGTTGGATTGGGTCTTTTGCCATCTTGCTTTCGGTCATCGGTTTTGACTTTCGATCGGGTTTTTTGGAACGACCGATCGGTTCCTTCTGGGCGCGATTCTCCCTCATTCCTTCTGTCCTGCAAGTCCTCTTCTGCTTTTTTGGGAGTGGAAACTTCTATTCAAGCTTGGTCGCGAGAGTTCATTATCGATAACCTCTGTTAAACGCCTTCCTATCCCCCTCACAACCCAAAGAATACAGGAAAGCCAAAGCAAACCCTTCTTCCTCTGAGTAACCCAGAGACAAGGTTTTTTCGAATCTCTTCTAACCTCCGAATCCTTTGAAGCCCCACCATAAGGCAGGAAGCCGCCCTTTCATTTGTTACTAGGCTGCAACCCGCCCGCCAAAATGGGGGAAGGCAATACTGGTTGATCTGGCCCGGATCTGAGTTCCCTAATTTTGTTTTAGAAGCTGGACCATGGCCTTACCCATTGCCAAACCAATTCGGTAATAAATCGGTGAGCTGCCAAGATAGTGGTAAGGGGGTTGAGAGCCACGATTGTAAAAAACCGGCCAATTCGGCCCTTTCCAAACACCCTCATGAAACATCTTTTCAAGCTCTTCATCCCAGAAGCGAGCTGTGTCCACATACTGAACCCGTCCTTTAAGCTCTGGGCGCTGGGCCACCGCAGCTTGAGCCGCCCGAAGGAGCTTAATAGGTTCATTGGCATTTTTCCCACCAACCCCAATACCGCCAATCACCACCTTCATATTCGGTGCATTAAATTCCTTACTTACAGCTTGGATCAGTTTTACCAACCGATCCGTATAGGATTTGAACTTCTCAGCTCGTTGGCGCCGATCGATCATATCATTCCATCCCTGAAACCAAACAAAACCTACCAATTCGTAGCCCCGACTCTTTTTGTAACTTGGAAAATATTTATTGAGGTTATTAAGCACTTCGTGTGTGCGCGACACCATTTCCCGATACGCCGCACCATAACGTTTCTTGATGTCCTGTAGCGTCAACTCTGGATGCGAACGTCGAGCCCGTTGTAACTGGGCTAGCAATTCCTTTTCTGGCGGTAACTTAGCTCCTGGAGGCAAGAAATCCTGCTTTAAGCTGCGACCACCCCAGCACGTCTTAATCAAGAGCACTTGCTCATCAAATGCCTCCCCTACAACCCATCCAAATCCCAGTTCAGGACCAATCCGCCATTCATCGGCACCAAAACCCGGCCGCAAATACCCATACCGTCCTCCATCAGTCGTCCAAATCCATACATCATGTCGCTCTGTCCATCGCCCCATCCGATCTTTCCATTGTTGGCAAAGTGGGGCTGTTTCTGGGTTGTAAATCATCCATTCCAGTGAACGCAACGAACCCTGTCCCTGCATATTGGACTGGCCTGCGAGCAAAAAGACTTTCACAGGGCCTTTCTTTTGCTCCGGCCAGGGATCACGAATAAAAGGAGATTGGGGAACCTGTGCGCTTAAGCTTACCAATCCGCTCAAGCTAACCACATAGAGTGTGAATCGGATATTCATGAGACACAGTTTAGCGGATCTTGCAAAATCCACCAAGTCAAAAGCCCGGATGTTATCTGTTCTAGATTGCTGCCCACACCCATCCAATCTCCAACCTATATCCCACCCCCCTTCCCAAAGCCCCGGCCATCCTCTTCTCCCTATGCTTCCTCAGAAGGGAGTTGTTTTTAAAATAATTGCGGCTTTTTTATTTTTGCCTTTGCCAGCTGGGATTGTAACGCGGGTTCGGTTTGGGCACCACTGCTTTCGTATCACGCAGGAATTGATCCAACAGTTTTGACAGCCGTCTCACTTGTTCTGGATACCGATCAGCCAGATTGTGGCTTTCACTGAGATCTTTTGCCAAGTTGTAAAGTTCATACCTGTCCTTGAAATTCGGACCGTCGCAGAAGAAGCGGATGAGTTTCCAAGGCCCAAGCCGCACATAGCATGATGGCTGAAATCCCGGCCGAATGCCTACCCCGTGGGGAAAGTGACAAAAAATAGGACGATCCGGAAGTTTCTTTCCTTTCAAGGCAGGTACAATACTAATCCCATCGCACGGCTGATTGGCAGGAGGCTTTACGCCGGCTATCTCTAAGATCGTCGGGAACAAATCGACACTGGAAACCACTTCGTGCGAAACGGAACCAGGTGCCGTATGCCCAGGCCAAACGACAATGAATGGAACCCGTGTGCCACCTTCATAGATCGTCGCTTTCCCGCCCCGTAGGGGCCAGTTGCTCGTAGGTGGAGTCGTAAGCCCAAATCGCTCTCGCATCCTTTGATCCAGCCAATGGACACCGCCGTTATCCGAAAAGAATATGATCACCGTTTTTTGCAGAAGATTTTCTTCTTCAAGGGCAGTAAGAATTCTTCCAACCGCTTCGTCCAGGCTTTGAATCATTGCTGCATAGACCGGGTTCTGCTGATGTGAGCCAGGGGGTCTTTTGCGCCACTGCTTCACAAGTTCTGGCTTAGCGATCCATGGCCCATGGACCGAGAAAGCCCAGTAGTTTAGGAAAAATGGTTGGTTCTTGTGTTGACGGATGAACTTCACGGCTTCTTGAGACAATCGATCTTCAATGTGTTCCCCAGGTTTCCCTCGATCTAGGGTCTGTTTGGGACCAAACCGCCAGGGTGCAAGATAACTACCCGCTGGTCCTGGCCCAGGCCAATGAGGAATATCGATCTGAAATCCTTGATGCAACGGGTCGTATGGTTCATGTCCCAAGTGCCACTTCCCAAAATGGGCACAGACATACCCAGCCTCGTGAAGCAGCTCGGCTAAAGTTATATATTCTAGCTTCAGTCGGGTAATACTTCGTGCTACGAGTACTTTTTGACTAGGAGGTGCCTTAGGTTGCAGCGATTTTTTTAGTATTACTTGCCTAAGATGACAGACAGGGGCAGTAATACCTATCCTGACGGGGTATAAGCCTGTCATAATGCTTGCTCTAGTGGGAGAACATAATGGATTGGCTGCATACGCATCGGTAAAGCGCATGCCAAGGGAAGCCAACCGGTCAATGTTTGGTGTCTTGTAGTACTCGCTGCCGTACACAGATGTGTCACGCCATCCCAGATCGTCGGCCAAAATGAGAACGATATTTGGGCGATCGATCTTAGCAGCCTCTTGTTCTGCTCCGCCGGCCACAAGAGCCGTTACTCCAATCACGCCGATTATGAGAATGGGTAGCCGTTTCATTGTTTGACCTCCATCAGAACATCTTGACTTCATGTAAATCTAATCACAAGCTGCTACATTTAGGAAATACTAATTGTTGACTGGAGCTCATCCGAAAAATCGGCTGGGCGGTTTGAATGGAAGAATTCCCTAGGAGAGAAAAAACGCCGGATCGAGGGCGCGACCGCAACGGGTTGGGAGATAAAGGAAGGAATTTCATGCGGCGGTGTGGGGACAAACTGCCCTACCTTTCCTTGACATCCGAAAGCCATGTTGCGGTAGGGCGCGTTGTCCCCAACGCGCCGTAAAAATGAAACACGAAATTTCCTTGCGGCGGCTTGAGGACAAGCCGTCCTACCTGTCCCCTGGGCATTCGAAAGGGAATTTGGAAGGTAGGGCGCGCTGTCCTCAGCGCGCCGAGACAAGAAAAATGGACGGATGCCCTTTTTCGGACAAGCTCTACACAGCTTAAAGGGGGAATCGCTGGCCTAGCGACTACGGTCATCAAGCTGTAGAGGAGTTCGGTTTACAGCCAACTTTGCGGCTAGCTAGGAATAGCCTCCTATTCCTTTTTCCGACGCGCTAAAAAGCAGCGTGCTGCTGGCTCTCAGGCCAAAGGCCGAACCGTTGATAGCCGGATCCGCTTTCTCGCTACCACCAACGACTTTCCGTATGCCAAAGAAAGGTCGATCGGCTTATGCCCCCAGAAGCATTTGTTTCTTCCCTTCTTCATCAAAGCCAGGATCGACCCCATCAAACGAATCCCCTTTCCTCCAGCATCTCTTTTCGAGTTGCCGAACGCCTTTCTGAAGTAGATCATTGCTCATAGGAGGGACAACCGATGCAAGCAAAGCGTCTCAAAACTTGGAAACGAATTCGCATCTGCCTGGGGCGGTGGGTTGGACTGGGATGGATTTTCGGATGGTTATTTGGCACATGGACCGGGGCTGCAGCGCAAAAACCGTTGAATGTTCTTTTCATCGCAATCGATGATCTAAGACCGGAATTGCATTGCTATGGCGTGCCCTATGCCGTGAGTCCAAACCTGGACCGTCTGGCTCACGAAGGCGTGCTTTTTACTCGTCACTATGCCACAGTCCCTACCTGTGGATCTTCCCGTTACTCTCTTCTGACCGGTCGAAGCCCCCGGAATTCTGGAGTGACCGCAGGAAATAACGTCTTCTTCCAGGGCCGATCTGCTCTTTCCCAAAAACTTCTTCCAGGTGCCCAGAGTATGCCGGAACTTTTCCGACGCAGCGGTTATCATACGGTTTTGATCGGAAAGATCTCCCATACCCCTGACGGCAAGGTCTTCGCTTACTCCGGCAAAGGGGACGGACGTCCTGAACTACCCGGAGCCTGGGATGAATACGCTACCCCTTACGGTCCCTGGAAATACGGTTGGGGAATCTTCTTTGCCTATGCCAACGGAGCCCATCGGGAAGACGGCCAAGGCCACCGAGACCTGATGCAATTTGTGGTCGAGCATGATGAAGATTTGCCTGATGGGATGATGGCCCAACAAGCAATTCGCAAGCTTCGGGAGCTCAAACGTCTCGGCCGCCCTTGGTTCCTTGGATTAGGCTTTTTTAAACCTCACTTGCCATGGGTGGCTCCCCGGCAAGACTGGGAAGCCATACAAAAACTCGATGTTCCACCCCCGCCTCATCCGGATCGACCTCAGTCCCATTACTGGCATCGAAGCGGCGAATTCTATAAGTACAACCTCCCCTTCCCGAAAACGAACCCCTTAGACCGAAGGAGCCAAATTCAAGCCCGCCGTGCATACTTGGCTTGCATCCGGTACACGGATCGCCAGGTCGGGAAAGTCCTTCGAGCCTTGGATCAACTCGGATTGGCCGACTCGACTGTCGTGATTGTCTGGGGAGACCATGGCTGGCATCTTGGGGATACCGCCCTGTGGGGGAAACATACCCCGTTCGAACGAGCCTTGCGAAGCACCCTCATCATTCGCGCCCCAGGCGTCAGCCGTCCCGGCCTTCGCTGCGATGCTCTTGTTAGCTCCTTAGACCTCTATCCCACCCTGATCGACCTATGTCAGCCCTCTTTCCATAAGACCCAGTGGCCGTTGGACGGCACAAGCCTGCGCCCTCTCCTCACCGGGCAAGCTAAGAAACTCCATCAAGCCGTGTTCGGCTATTGGGGTTCGGCGGTCACCGTACGAACCGATCGATATCGACTTATCGCCCGGTGGAACAGAGGACGGTGGACCGATATCGAACTCTACGATGTCGAATCGGATCCCGATCCTATCCACAACTTAGCTTCCGAAAAACCCGAGTTAACTCAAAAACTCCTCGATCTCCTTCCGAAACCGAGGCCGAAATCCGGTTCCTCTCGATAGAAACCACATCACCCAAGCGTATTTTGTACCGCAGCTCCTCCTCAAGGGGGCTGGAGGAGATCAAGCTGTATTGTTTTTAGCCTTATCCGCCTCGGAGTATCCTGGCCATGTCGTTTCGAAGTTATGTGCCGGTTTAAGAAGAAACAGTCCTATTTCTTAGCATCCAAAAGGGCATTGGTAAGAAGGGGACGTTGCCCTTGGGGGAAAAGGGGAAATCCAACGGCCCGTAGGGCTTGCCCGAAAAAGGCATTCAGCCATTTTCCTCGGCACGTTGGGGACAACGCGCCCTATCGCAAATGGGTTTCGAATGCCAAGGAAAGGCGGGGCAGCTTGTCCCCAAGCCGCCGCAATCTTCCTCGATTCGCTGCGATCCTGCCTTTCATCCAATGTTTTTCTCTCTTCAAATCCCTTCTCTTCAGACGACCCAGCTGATTTTTTCGAATGAGCTCTAAGGAATTGCCTCAGGAACAAAAATGGCGGCCTATCCCACAGGCCGCCATGATTCTAAAAAGCGTGTTTTACTAAGGTCCCAATCTGCCTTTACTGTCCCCGCATGACCGGTGGATTGGGTTTGCAGACGTCTTCACGGACGCTGACCCGATCCGGCATGGGGAAGTCTAAAGGAATGTCATGCTGTAAGACTCGCCCGGAAGCAGCCCACTCGGTGCCACGCTGTAGCGTCACGATAAATCCAACGCATTTCATCTGCGGCACATCGTGTCCCATGGTGGTGTGGAAGATTCGGCCTTTTCCATATCGAACCGTAAAGAGCACCAGCTCGTCCCGGCCGCTTCCACCGGTCTTCTTGTCCTGAAACGCGGTGGCCAGCACGGTCAGATTCTTCGCCGGGCCGCGCAGGTGATGATAAAGCTCGTCGGCTGCATGCATCCACTTGGAAGGAAGCTGTCGGGTGATCGGATGATCCGGATTCCGAATGGTCACTACGTAGGGAACTTGTCTGCCGTGCATTCCGGCGCGGCCGGGGATATTTTCCCGAACCAGTTTGCCGTCTTTCCAGTAGACATAGGGTCCCCATTTTTCGTTGCGGCCACCCCAGCCGCCCAGACCAATCATCTCATTCCATTCCGGCCAGTTCGGAAAAGCATTGTCCGCCGCATGGATTACGACCAGACCACCTCCGTTTCGGATGTACTCTACAAAATCCTTTTTCGTCTCCTCTGGCCAATCGTCGCCGTTGTAGTTGGAGACGATAGCATCATATTTCCAGAAGTCTGGATGGAATCCAGCTAGTGAATGACCTTTCGGTGGCGTGGTTGCTACATCCACATGGAACATCCCGGTGCATTCGAGGATCTTTTTGATAACCGGGGTGGTAGCCCGCCAGTTGTGGTTGTTTTGTCCGTCGATGATGAGAATTTTGTAAGTCGGTTTCCAGCCGGCGCGGGTCAGGTCTTTGATCCGGATGTTCTTCCATCGCACCTTTAAGCCCGGGGTCCTTGTCGCATGGACCTGCAAGCCAATGAACCCGGTAAAGGTCATGTCATCCCGCAGATCGGCCGCCGGAACACCGTTGATCCAGGTTCGAATATGATCGGCAATAGCCTCGATCCGGAAATGATTCCATTGGCCTTGCTTGAACGCTTTGCGGGCTTCGGGACGATTTTTCAGGTTATAAAGCCATCCGCGCCGTGCTTCATCATAAATGCCGCCGGACCAGGCACGGGGAGAAGGATCGATTTCGACCTGGTAACCATGGACACGCCAATTCCGGTAGTCCGGTCGGCTCAGACTACGGATTTGGACACCGGAGTTCAGCCCTGGATCGACCTTAAAATCGAGCTCCAGGATAAAGTCCGTAAAGACTTTCTTTGTACAAAGGAAGCTATTTGGGCTTCCTGGAACGGAAATTCCTACGATCGCCCCGTCTTCGACCTTGTAGATCGCCTTCCCGTTAAGTTGTTCCCACCCATTAAGGGTCTTCCCATCGAAGAGCGGGGTCCAGGGAACCTCATCAATCGTCACCGCCACTCCTTGTCCTGCCAATCCCAGGCCAAGAAGGGCACCGAGTATCGGACGGATCCATTTTGTCGTTTTCATGGCTCGTCTTTCTATAGACTCCTTCGGCCTCTCTTTTCTTCATTCCAGACCAAGATCCGGCTCACATCTCCACCCTTCTATCCTAGAGCCTTCCGTCCAAGGAGCCAAGCAAAGCCTCCGGTTTTTTCTGAGGCCTTTTGGAAGGATCGGTCCGTGAGTCTCGATCGGGGTTTCGTAGGACGATTTAACCACTTGACGGTCTTGGAACCAATCCATTACAACCGCTATATCAACGATGAAGGAAAATAGTATGAGCCAAACTTGTTCTATCTTCCCCTGGGAACGACGGGCCTGTGCATGTCGGTTGGACCGGCGGGCATTTCTCCAAGCTGGCATCTTAGGCACTTTTGGACTGGCTACGGCCCCGGCCATTATGGCCGGTCCGTTCGATGCCAAAGAATACCGACGACTGATTCCGGAAGACAAAAAGCTCCATCCGAGTTGGGTGGCGAAGCTCTTCGCCCGAGGTGAGCCAGAGGTTGTCACCGACCCGAAGGCCTTGGAACATATCGGCATGCCGGTCGGCGGCCTGTTCGCCGGTACACTTTACCTCGGTGGGGACGGTCGTCTTTGGCTCTGGGATATTTTCAACCGAGACCAGCTCGGGATCGTTCCACGGAAAGTGGTCTACCAAGGCCGTGAGATTGGAAACATTCAAGGAACCAACTACATCCAGCCGGCTCCACGGGTTTATCCCCTTGAACAACGCTTCTTTGTAGAATGGGACGACGGTCAAAGCCGCCAACGAGCTTCCCTAGACGCTGAAGGTGGCTGGCAAATCTCGTTTCGTGGAGAATATCCGATCGGCCGCGTTACGTACCGACATCCCGATCGCCCGATCGAAGTTACCCTGGAAGCCTTCTCCCCGTTCATCCCGTTGCAAGTGGAAGATTCGTCGATTCCGGTGACCATCATGTGGTTCCAAGTGCGAAACCGGACAAATAAACCGATTCGAGTGACCCTTTCCGGGACGCTGGAAAATGCAATCGCTATTGATTCGAAGAAGGAATTTGAAGGGACCCGAGTGCTTCGGCTCCGTTCTTTCCCTGAGGTGACTTTACTGGAAGCCTTTGCGGAGCCGGCTTCGGAGGAATTGCGACCATCCCGGCCGGACATCTTATTCGAAGACTTTGAAAAATCGACCTACGAAGGCTGGACCGTCGAAGGAACGGCTTTCGGCTCCGGACCCGTTC
>CAZBKV010000052.1:0-6171 GCA_964492575.1 uncultured Verrucomicrobiota bacterium
CAACGACCAATAGGGAAAGCCTGAATCCTAAATCACAGGATGCCCTGCTTTTTCGAACCGCCCTTTGGAGAGCTAACCTCAACTGTTCCCACCCCGCTGCTCAAACGCAAAAGCTCCGTATCCAACCACTCGATCCGCCGGTCCGGCCGTATCCCCCGAATTTCGTAAATCCAATAGCCGTACCCGCCACCCCTTCAGCCCAGCATAATGCAACAGACCCCGAATCGCCCGATAACCACAGGCCGCCTCGCTATGAATCGCTCGCCAGTCCAACCGCAAAATCTGCTCTGCCGTCGCCCGATCCACCCGGACCGCCGTCTCGTAATCCAGATAATGGCTCAAGTCACTGCTCACGAGGATGACGGTCCCCGCCGTCCTGTTCAAGGTATCCAACAAAATCCCGACCTCATTCGGATCCGCACGGCCGACAAGGATCGGAACGATCTGAAACGAATCCAAAATCCGCTGCAAAAACGGAAGCTGTACCTCTAAACAATGCTCTGGCAAATGCGCCGAATCCCCATAAAATGCCACCCCACGCTGAACCAAAAGCTCATTGGCCTCCACATCCACCGGAACCACCCCTAACGGTGTGGCAAACCCTTCGGCCTCACTCAAGGCAAACCCTCGAAAATCCGCCCAGTGTGAAGGGCCCAATAGAATCACCCGTTCCACCGGCCCGCTCTGTCGCTCCATCACCGCATAAGCACTGGCCGCGATCGGACCTGAGTAGACGTACCCAGCATGAGGCACAATAAAAGCTACCGTCCGCCCCACCGTGATCTTCACCCGACCACGCGCCTCTTCCATCATCTCGTCCACCATCTCCGCCAACGTGGTCGGATCTTCGGGATAAAACTTCCCGGCCTGGCTTGGGGGTCGAATTCTCGTCATAAACCACCTCCTCCTTGGTTTTCTCCTCTCAACTACTCAAAAAACCGTACCCAAACTAACCTCCGATCGCCTGTCTCTTCGACCGCTTTTACCGACCGGCCGGGGCTGACCAGATCCCCGGAATCCGCTCCCCACAGGACGGACACCGTCCATCCGGTCCAATCTGATTCCGCAACACGCTAAATCCGATCCGTTCCACCAACAACGTCCCACACTTCGGACAATACGTATTCTCCAATCCTTTGACCCGCCCCGGTAGATTCCCGGCATAGACAAACCGCAACCCTGCCTTCCGACCGATCTCCGCCGCCCGCTCTAAGTCCTCTGGCCAGGTCGGACGCCGATCCGTCATCTGGTAGTCCGGAT
This sequence comes from uncultured Verrucomicrobiota bacterium, assembly GCA_964492575.1. Classification (GTDB taxonomy): domain Bacteria; phylum Verrucomicrobiota; class Verrucomicrobiia; order Limisphaerales; family CAZBKV01; genus CAZBKV01. Next base: position 1,261 of record CAZBKV010000052.1, read on the forward strand.
GAAACGCTGTAATATGCCAGGGGATATCCGGGCTGACCGAGACGATAAACTCCGCCATTGACTGCAACTCCTCGGTTGAATCGTTAAACCCCGGCACAAGCAGTGTCACAATCTCCACCCAATACCCCAATCGATGCGCCGCCCGAATCGCTTCCAAAACCCGTTTCAGCGAACCGCCCAACTGACGGTAGTTCTCCTCCCGAAAACTCTTCAGATCGACCTTGTACGCATCCATATAAGGCCGCAGCCACTCCAGCGCCTCCGGTGTCGCATAACCATTGGAAACCATCCCACAGACCCGACCCTGCTCCTTCGCCAAAACAAAGATCGCCTGCGCCCATTCCGCCGTGATCATCGGTTCATTGTAGCTGGAAATCACCGCCTCCGCCCCAGTCCGAATCGCCAGTTGCACAAGCCCCTCCGGACTGGCCTGTTGAATCTGGGTCCCCGACCGTGCATCCCGCAAACTCTGACTGGTGATCCAATTCTGACAGAACGGACAGTGGAAGTTGCACCCCAACATCCCAAAGGTCAGGGCATCTGCCCCGGGCAACACATGATAAAACGGCTTTTTTTCAATCGGATCGACCGCCACCCCGGCCACATACCCAAACGGCACCCACAGCTTGCCGTCCCGACAAAACCGCACCTTACACACCCCTCGCTGTCCTTCCGCCAACAAACATCGGTGCGCACAAGCAAAGCATCGCACCTTCTCCCCTTCCCGGCGGTAAAGTTTTCCTTCCGCCGTAAAGCGGTCCAACAGCTCCGCTAGGGAAACGTTCGCAACCTGTTTTTCCAATGGCATCGATTCATTCATACATCATCCTTATTCAACCATTCTCGGAAACTCATTTCATAGAATATACTTCCCACAACGATTGGGAAAAACGTTTTCTCATTGCTTAGCATCAGCTAATAGCCGTCCTGAAGGAGAAAAGGCCTCTTTGCAGCGAGCCAGAAGATAGGCCGCCCTGCTCTTCTTTGGGAATTCGATCGATCAAAAGTAAGTCGCGCTGTCCTTTATGCACCAAAAGAAAAAGCATCCATCATGTTTGGCGGCGGTCTGGGGAACGGACCATCCAACTTCTTTCTCTCCCCTTACATTCTCGTAGGAGCAGAGATTGAGTCTATGCCTATCGTTTTTTCTCTTCCGAGCCGACAAAATCCAGAGTAGTTAATTCGGTTCATGGGTGCAGTGGTCACAGTCGGCGTGGTGGGGGTCGGCGCCCTTGGTATTCATCACGCCCGGATCTGGAAGGAACTGGAGGCGACCGGAAAGGTTGTGCTTGCTGGGGTCTTTGATATCCATCCGGAACGGGCTGCCGCCGCCGCACGCCGCTTCCAAACCCAAACCTTTCACAGTCTTGAGGAACTCGCTGATCGATGTGAAGCCGCCAGTATCGTTACTCCCACCAGCACCCATTTCGAAGTCGGCTCCTTTCTGCTTCAAAAAGGCCTCCATGTCCTGATCGAAAAACCGTTAACCACAGACCATCACCTGGCTGAACAACTCGTAAAACTGGCTGCGGCCCAGGATCGAATCCTTCAAGTCGGGCATGTAGAACGTTTTAATCCAGTATATCGTTATTTACGAGAGGCCGCCTCTGATCCCCGATTCATCGAAGTCCATCGCCTCTCCCCTTACCCCCATCGCAGTACCGACATCGGGGTCATCCTCGACCTTATGATCCACGATCTGGATCTGGTCCTCAGTTTTGTTCCCCACCCGTTGGTCTCTGCCGAGGCCGTTGGTGTAGCGGTCCTGAGCGATTCCGAAGACATTGCCAATGCCCGACTCCACTTCGCCAACGGGTGCGTGGCCAATCTTACGGCCAGCCGCGTGAGCCCGGAGCGAATGCGGAAAATCCGCGTCTTCAGCGGTGCCCCTCATCCCTGTTACATCTCCCTCGATTACAAGGCTCAAAGCGGATACATCTACCGCCTGGCCCCGGACACGACTCCGGAAAGTTCCCTCCTCCACAAACTCCTCCGCGGCCGTAGCTCTGCCGTCATCGGTTCGTTTGCCGGGAAGAAGATCGTCCGGGAACCGGTTCCGATCGCCCGAGAAGAACCCCTTCGGTTGGAGCTGGAACATTTCCTGGACTGCATCCTGGCCCACCGAAAGCCGGAGGTCAGCGGAGAAACGGCCACACGGGTCCTGCAACTGGCCCTGGATTTGACCCATCAAGTTCGTTCCAGATCGGATTGGCACCTGGATTCTCCTTCAGGCGATCCATCCCATCCACGTCTATGAACCGAACGACGTTCATGCTCATTGCCGGGGAACCCAGCGGCGACCGCCTGGCCGCCGACCTGGTCCGTGCCCTCCGAAAGCTCTGGGAAACTGGACAAATCCCGACTGGCGGCTCTTCCACGGCTCCAGCCGAACCCCTTTTCTTCGGTGCTGGGGGAAAACGAATGGCCGAGGCCGGAGTGGAAATCGTCCTCGACCTTACCCAATGGGCCGTTACTGGATTGACCGACGTGCTTCGGTCTTATCGCCACTTTCGCCAGGCTTTTCACCACCTCATCCACCAAGCTTTTGCGCGCACCCCGGACCTCATCCTCTGCGTCGACTTCTCCGGGTTTAACCGCCGTTTCGCTCGGGCCATCCGACAACGCCTCCGCGCCAAAGTGGCCCGATTCTTCTCTTGGAACCCCAAAATCGTCCAATACGTCTCCCCCCAAGTGTGGGCCTCTCGACCCGGCCGGGCGAAGACCCTGGAACAAGACCTGGATCTCCTCCTTTCTATCTTCCCCTTTGAAAAAGAATGGTATGCACGCCATACCCCGCGGCTCCGAGTGGAATACGTCGGCCATCCCCTGGCCGACCGCTACCCCAATCCCGAAACCCTCCAGACCCAACGCCCCCCACCGGAAGAACGCAACACGCTCGTCCTCCTCCCCGGTAGCCGACTGGGCGAACTCCAACGCCACGTCCCCTTGCTTCTCAAAACCTGGGAAATCCTCCACGCCGAATTCCCCGGTCTTTCCCCCATCCTCGTCATCCCGGAAAAAGAACTGCTCCTGCCAGTCTCCACACTGGGAGCTCGTTCCATCCCAGTCCAGGTCGGGAACCTTTCGCAAGCCCTCCGCCAAGCCGTCCTGGCCCTAGCCTGTACCGGCACCGTCACCCTCGAATGTGCCTGGCACCTCGTCCCGGCCGTGACCTTCTATCGCACCTCCTGGCCCACTTACCTCATTGGACGTTGCATCGTCCAAGTTCCCTATCTTTCCATGCCCAACTTACTGGCTGGGGAAGAGATTTATCCCGAATTCATTCAACACCATGCTACCCCAAATCGCTTAGCCGAAGCTGCCGCCCGTATCCTCCGAGATCCTCAATACCAACGCCGGATCAGCCGCCGTCTCTTGGAAATTGTTCGACCCTTAGCCCAACCGGGGGCCTCCGAGCGAGCCGCCCAACAGATTTGGGCCCTCCTTTCTTCCCCTCACCAAAGGGCATAATCCTTTTCTTTTTCCTGTGAGTCTCCCTGAACGGGAGCTCATCCAGAGGAGCAATTGGCCCTTATTTAGTACCTAGGAACTCCATCCATAAGAAACGTAATCTAACGTTATGCATAGTTTTCTATCGTCTCTTTTCCTTCTTCCCACTTGCCAATCCACCCTTTAGGATGTCCTTTTCAAAAAGGAAAACGGAAAAAGGATCCAGCCATCTGGATCCGCAAGGAGGAGTGAAACCAACGAACCAGAAATCGAAAAACACGAAACCAAAGGAGTAAGCCTATGCCGCTTGTCACAACCAAAGAACTGTTCGCAAAAGCCCTCAAAGGCGGATACGCCATCGGTGCCTTCAACGTCAATAACATGGAACTCATCCAGGGCATCGTCGAAGCCTGCGAAGAGGAGAAGGCCCCGCTGATCCTCCAAATCTCTCGCGGTGCCCGCGCCTATGCGAACCCTGTCTATCTCAAAAAATTAATCGAGGCTGCCCTGCAGCTGACCACCATCCCCATCGCCGTCCACCTCGACCACGGGGATACCTTCGAGCTCTGCAAGCAATGTATCGACGAAGGGTTTACGAGCGTGATGATCGACGGCAGCCATCTGCCCTACGAAGAGAACGTCGAGCTCACTAAGAAAGTCGTCGACTACGCTCATGCGCATGGCGCAGTGGTCGAAGCCGAGCTGGGACAATTAGTCGGAGCGCAGTTCGATGCAGGAGAAGAAGGCGGTGGGACTTCCGCCGGAGTCTACACCGATCCTGATCAGGCAGTCGATTTCGTGAAACGAACCGGCTGCGACTCCCTGGCTGTAGCTATCGGCAACTCTCATGGCGCCTACAAGTTTAAAGGGGATCAGCGATTGGACATCGATCGACTCCGTGCCATCCGCCGCAAACTCAATGAGGCCGGTTACGAAGACTATCCGCTAGTGCTGCACGGCTCCTCCAGCGTGCCCCAGCATCTGGTCGAGATTATCAACAAGTACGGCGGCAAGATCGAAGGGGCTCGCGGGGTGCCGGAGGAGGACATCAACGAAGCCCGCAAGAACGGGGTGGCAAAAGTCAATATCGATACCGATCTCCGCCTGGCCCTTACAGCCGGGATTCGCCGAGAATTGTTCGAAAATCCTTCCAACTTCGACCCACGTAAGTACCTCGGCCCGGCCCGTGCGATGGTCAAAGAAATCGTCCGTCACAAAGTCAAAAATGTCCTAGGCTGCGCCGGGCACGCGTTTGATTAAGCCTCCTTATTTACAAAAAGTTTTGACAACCTGCTTTTTATCACTACGATGCAGGTTAAGATGCTGAAACGGTTGGATCTTCGACTGCTGGCTTTAGGGCTTCTCCTTACGGGGTAGCCGGCAGTCGGGGTTTAAAATTCAAAAGAAAAAGAAAGGTTTGGACCCCCGCTGCCGGCTACCCCGTAAGGAGAAGCCCTAAAG
>CAZBKV010000052.1:6181-8907 GCA_964492575.1 uncultured Verrucomicrobiota bacterium
GGTTCTCCTTTCCTGATCCAAAGGCCGAAAAACTGACAACCTCGATCCATGCCGTTGAGCCAAAACAAAAACCAGAGGACGCAGATCACTAGACCATGAAAAAAGAAAAAATCATTATCTTCGATACGACCTTACGCGACGGCGAGCAATGCCCGGGGGCTTCCATGAGTGTACGGGAAAAACTGGAAGTGGCCCGGCAGTTGGCTCGCCTGAAGGTGGATGTGATCGAAGCTGGTTTTCCCATCGCCAGCGAAGGAGACTTTGAGGCGGTCCGCCTGATTGCCAGCCAGATCAAAGGCCCCAAAATTGCCGGGCTGGCTCGGTGTGTTCCCGAAGATATCGACCGAGCTGCCGAAGCCCTTAAACCGGCCGGCGACCGTGCCCGAATCCACGTCTTCCTCGCCACCTCCAAGATCCACCGTGAATACAAACTCCGAAAGGCACAGGAAGAAATCCTTCGCCTTGCCGTCGAAGGGGTCCGGCGCGCTCGTTCCTATGTCCAGGACGTCGAGTTCTCCCCGGAAGATGCTTCCCGAACCGAACCGGAATTTTTGATCGAAGTCTGTAAAGCCGTGATCGAAGCTGGAGCGACCACGGTCAATATCCCTGATACGGTAGGCTGGGCTGTGCCGGAAGAATTCGGGGAATTGATTCGAAAACTCTATGAAGGCGTTCCGGAATTCCAATCCGGCAAGGCGATTATCAGTGTCCATTGCCACAATGACCTCGGTCTGGCCGTCGCCAACTCCCTTGCCGCGATTCGAGCAGGGGCCCGTCAGGTAGAATGCACCGTCAACGGCATCGGCGAACGGGCCGGCAACGCCGCCCTGGAAGAGATCGTCATGGCCATCAAGACCCGGAACGATTTCTTCAAAGGTCTGTATACCGGCATCAATACGCGGCAGATTGTCAAGACCTCTCGGCTGGTCTCCCGAATGACCGGCCTCATCGTCCAACGAAACAAAGCCATCGTCGGTGACAATGCCTTTGCCCATAGCAGCGGGATCCATCAAGACGGTATCCTGAAAAAACGAGAAACCTACGAAATCATGGATCCAAAAGAAGTTGGCTGGGGTGAAACCGAACTACCGCTGACCAAGCACAGCGGCCGCGCCGCCGTAGCAGCCCGACTCCGTCAGCTCGGCTTCAAACTCTCGGAAAAAGAAATCACCGCTATCTTCAGCCGATTCAAAGAGATCGGCGACCGAAAGAAATTCGTCTACGACGATGATCTGATCGCCCTGGTCGAAGGCCAGATCACCCAAATCCGTGAAACTTGGCAATTGGATTACCTCAGCGTCTCCACCGGGATCAACATGATCCCCACCGCCACTGTACGCCTGAAAAAGATCAACGGCGACAACGGAGAAACCCAAATCTTTCAAGACGCAAGCATTGGAGACGGCCCAGTGGACGCCACCCTGAAAGCCATCGACCGAATCACCAAGACCCACGGCCGTCTCAAAGAGTTCTCCCTCCGCGCCGTCTCTCAAGGGAAGGACGCTCTGGGAGAGGTCACTATTGCCGTCGAATTCGAGAAAGGACAAACCGTCTCCGGCAAAGGTGCCAGCACCGACATCATCGAGGCCAGCGCCCGCGCCTATCTCAACGCCCTCAATCGCTATCTCGCTAGACCCAAAGAATCCGACGAGACAAGGGAACCGGCCTGTACCGACATCCAGACCTAATTCCCACCTCTCAACAATCGTAGAGCTTGTCCGAAAAGAGTATCAGTCAATGTTTCTATCTCGGCGCGCTGGGGACAGCGCGCCCTACCACAACATGGCTTTCGGATGAGCTCTTGCAAGATCTATCTTCCACTCCGGAAATTCTAAAGCTGGGGCGGAAAAAGGGGTCTTGGCCGGCCTTTGACTTTCTAATCGACATTTCTCTTCCCCTGCGGCATCCTATTTTTTCCAATGCAGCAGATGAGACAGATAGCACTTATTACCGGCGCGTCCCGAGGAATCGGCCGAGGCATCGCCCTTCACCTGGCTCGGTTGGGTTGGGACCTCGCCTTACACTACGGCCGCAACCGATCCGCCGCAGAACAAACCGCCGCCCTTTGTCAGCAAGAGGCTCAACGCCACGGTCACTCCATCCAAACCGCCCTATTCCAGGCGCAAATGCAATCCCCTGAAGAACGACATCGTTTGATCGAAGCCCTACGCAACCGCTTTGACCGTCTCCACCTCCTTGTCAATAACGCTGGGGCTGCACCGGCCCGACGCGTGGACATGCTGGAAACCCAGGAACAAGACTTTCTTCAAAACCTCCAAATCAACCTCATCGGCCCTTTCTTCCTGACCCAGGCCATCGTCAAATGGATGCTGGAACAAGCCCAAAGCGAAGGCCCTGATCGTCCGACCCGCTACCTTATCACAATCTCTTCCATCAGCGCCTACACCGCCTCCGTCAATCGCCCCGAATACTGCATCGCCAAAGCCGGATTAAGCATGCTGACCAAACTCTTTGCCGTGCGATTGGCCGACCATGGGATCGGCGTTTTTGAAATTCGACCGGGAATCATTCAGACCGACATGACGGCTCCGGTCCGGGAAAAGTACGACCGACTGATTGCCGAAGGACTTACACCGATCCGCCGTTGGGGCACCCCTGACGACGTCGGCAAAGCCGTAGCCGCCATCGTCCAGGGATATTTCCCATTCAGTACCGGAGAGGTCCTCAACGTAGACGGTGGATTCCATCTCCGAGCCCTGTAAGTC
>CAZBKV010000052.1:8917-10563 GCA_964492575.1 uncultured Verrucomicrobiota bacterium
TCGAAACTCCGGCCAGAAGATCTCCTTCCCCAAATCGAGCGGATGTGGGAAATCTCGGCCGAGAAAATCCTCTCCTTACACAAGAGCTGGGATCCGGCCCGAGGGAGCCCGGTTTATACCGTCCGTGGGCGATATACTACCCGTGGATGGACAGAATGGACCCAGGGATTTCAGTTCGGCTCCGCCTTGCTGCAATACGAGGCGACCGACGATCGGCAGTTCCTCCAAATCGGCCTCGAAGGAACCCTCCGTTGGATGCCGGTTCATCTCACTCACGCCGGGGTCCATGACCACGGGTTCAACAATATTTCCACCTACGGGAATCTCCTCCGTTTGATCCGGGAGGGTCGAGCTCCCTCCGAGTACATCCCCCTTTGTGAATTAGCCCTCAAGACCTCCGGTGCCGTCCAGGCTATGCGCTGGACCCGAACCGCGGACGGCAACGGGTTCATTTACTCCTTCAACGGCCCCCACTCTCTCTTCATCGACACAATCCGTACCCTACGCGTCCTGGCCGTTGCCCATCGACTCGGCCACGTACTTATGGGAGAACAAGAACAACGGATCTCCCTGCTCGAACGCCTCATTCAACATGCCCGAACCACCGCCCGCTACGCTGTTTATTACGGCAAAGGACGGGATCTTTACGATGTGCGCGGCCGGGTCGCTCATGAATCCTTGTTCAATCCAAAGACCGGGATTTACCGCTGCCCAAGCACCCAACAAGGATACTCGCCCTTTAGCACCTGGACACGAGGGTTAGCCTGGGCCATCTGCGGTTTTGCCGAACAACTGGAGTTTCTCGAAACACTGAAACCGGAGGAACTGGAGCCCATGGGCGGTGCCGATGCCATCCAACATCAGATGCTCGAAGCCGCACAAGCCACCGCGGACTACTACCTCCAAATCGCCTGCACCGACGGCGTCCCCGTCTGGGACACCGGTGCCCCCAATCTTTGCCAATGCCCGGACTATGCAGATCGTCCCTCCGATCCCTTCAATCCCTATGAACCGGTCGATTCCTCTGCCGCCGCAATTGCTGCCCAAGGACTTTACCGCCTGGGCCATTTCCTGCTCCAGAAAGGAAAGACCCATCGCGGCCGTCAATACCGCCAAGCCGCTTTGACTATCACCCAAACCCTACTCCAAGAGCCTTATCTCAGTACAAACCCCAAACATCAAGGACTGCTCCTCCACTCCGTCTATCACCGACCGAACGGATGGGACTACATCCCCAAAGGTCAAAAAGTCCCCTGTGGCGAAAGCTCAATGTGGGGTGATTACCATCTGCGGGAACTGGCCCTTCTCCTTATGCGTGAAGCCCAAGGCAAACCTTACCTTACCTTCTTTACCGGCATCTACGAATCATCCGAAAACAAACCGTTCTGACTTGCCTATGAAACTCGAAAAGTCCATCCCTCCCATTCCCAAACAACCTACTCAGAGGCCCATTGTCCGCATTGCCTCCTTACCGAATGTCGAGGCCTTCCAAGCCCATGTCCGATCCCTTGGGCTTGAGCTGCCCTGTGATGCCTCAATTCTTACCGCCGATCGATCCCCCATGGCTCAGCCGATCGACACCCTCCGCATCAACGGTCGGCGGATCGGGAATCGCTGGGTCATTCATCCTATGGAAGGATGGGATG
>CAZBKV010000053.1:0-10253 GCA_964492575.1 uncultured Verrucomicrobiota bacterium
CGTGTTTCATTTTTACGGCGCGTTGGGGACAACGCGCCCTACCACCTATGACCTTTCGTATGCTATTGGACAGGTAGGGTCCTCAAACCGCCGCGTAGAGAGAATGCATTCTCTTTCCCAATATGTTGAGAACAATTTACACTTTCTATATCTGGTTCTTCGTAGGCTCTATCATAACGGAAGAATCGAGATAAAAAGGTTCCTATGAAACGGAGACCGGGGGAGTGGAGAGACATTTTTCGTGTTTTCCTCTGTCTTTCGGTGTTTTGGGGATGGGATCGCGTTGCCGCCGAAACGCGGCCGCCGTTGTGCGGACCGAATGCAATCCTCTGGCAGGGAACCCGCTGGTTTGGGATTAATGATGAGGGGGCTTTGTCGGACGAATTCCGAAAACCTTTCCAGGAGCTCCTCTCCCACAGCCGAACCGTCCTTTGGCCGAAACAATCCGACTCCGGGGATAGACGCTTCCGATTCGCTGTCGGCTTGTGGACTGGGTCGATGCCACCAATTCCAGAGGGACACGATTTTCAAAACAACGGTTAATCTCGTGTACTGAATCTCCCATGCGGTCGGTTTCGAGTCACGGCTGCCCCAAAAGATTCGAATTAAAGTGGTTTTCCCTCTATCTCTGAAGGACGAATCATGCCGGCTGTTCCTAACGGATCTCCCAGCGGAAGTGTCGGCTGCGAATGTCCAATGGCCTGGTCCAAAGGCTCCTGATCCTGAACAAGTCGCCCCCAATCTCCTTCGAGTCCACGGATTGGATCCACGCCTCTTTCCTCACGAAAAGGGGGATTATCATTCAGCGGGCCATGATGGTGGATATGGAACGGTTCTTCAGTAAATGGGGCCCGCCCTTTGGCACGTATTCCAGACCGCTACCGGCTTTTCCATGAACAGGAAGGGTTGGCGCGACTCTATCGAACGGCAACAGAGCTTACGACCGAATTTTATCATACCTACTGGGAAGAGCCGTTTCATCCAGACGGAGAATTTGGTCCCGACGCCCATGGTTTTGGTTTGCGAACCGCCACGGCTACCGCCAAAGGACATTCCTTTTTCCGTCAGCTCGCGTCTGCCGCACGGGTGATGGCGGATGATCTTGTGGTATGGCTGGGTTGGGAACGGCTGGTCCTGGAGCATGAACATGACCTGCGTCGGCGCGTTCAAGCCTGGCGGGCCTTGCCGCCGAGACACGCAATCCGATTGCCGGTTGATCCGGCCAACCGAAAATTCGTAGCCGAATGGTTTGGAGATCGGGGCGCAGTGATCCATGATACGCCTCAGCCTATTCAACCAACCGTGGTCTTACCCAAACCTTTGCCTTCTAATCAATGTCTGCGAAATGTCGCTACCGGTTAGGTCGCCCTTGGACGCTGTCAACCTCATCGTCGTTCTTTCCGGGCTCGACTTGAAACCTTTGATATTCAGACATGGGTGATTCAGACATGGGTGATGGAATCTGTTTCGTCGAAGACCAACTCCCCTGATTGCTCAGTCTTCCGGTTTGCTGGAACGATGGAGCAGTTCGTGCAAGGCTTGGGAGACCGGCTTCTTCTCATACAAAATGGCATGAACCTGTTCGGTGATCGGCGCTTCCACCCCTTTGCTTCGAGCCAAACGGAGCGCTGCCCGTGCCGTAGGGACTCCTTCGGCTACCGCCACTGTCGATGCCAAAATTTGCTCCAAGGACTCTCCACGGCCCAGACGCTCCCCTAACGTCCGGTTCCGACTTAAGGGAGAAAAACAGGTTACGACCAGATCCCCAATCCCACTCAACCCACTGAAGGTCTCCGGTTGAGCACCGCAGGCGACCCCAATTCGACGCATCTCGGCAATCCCACGGGTCACCAAAGCCGCCTTGGAATTGGCACCAAACCCAAGGCCGTCACAAATCCCTGCGGCAATCGCAATGACGTTTTTCAATGCCCCTCCTAATTCGACCCCCAAGATGTCGCTCGAGGTATAAACACGAAACGTAGGCCGATGAAACAAGACTTGGACCAGCCGAGCCGTCTCCTCATCTTCTGAGGCCGCCACCACTGCCGTAGGGATCCCCTTAGCCACTTCCAACGCAAGCGTTGGTCCTGAAAGGGCAGCGATTTTTGCCCTCGGATGCAACGATCGGAGGATGCCGCTCATCGTCAACCCGGTTCCGAATTCGATCCCCTTGGTGGCACAGACAATGATCCCTTCATACGAAGGAACCTGACTTAAAATTTCCCGCAGCACCGTCGAGCGTAAAACCACCAGGATCAGCTCCGCCCCTTGGGCAGCCTCCGCAGGGGTAGAAGCAATGGTAAAATCCCTCTCCAATTGGATTCCCGGCAGATATTTCTGATTCTCGCCGGTCTGAGCCGTCCGGCGCAGATTCTCCTCATCCCAATCCCAAAGAATCAATTCATGCTTCTGCTCCTGAAGAAGTCGTGTTAATGCCGTTCCCCAAGCTCCAATTCCCAGGATAGCAATCTTCATGGTTCATTCCTTCCTTTGGGTCTTTCCTTTTGATTCTGGAACTTCGGAGTCTGAGACTCCTCCCAAAGCACCGTTTTGTCCCGTTGGTTTCTGACCAAATCGCGGTTCCGTTCCGGCAAGTAAACGTCGGAGATTCGCCCGGTGCCGGTAAATCGCCATGACAGCTAAAAAGATCGCAAACCCCAACAGCAGCCGACTTCCCCCGGTCCACCACACTGCCACAGGAAGACATCCCGCCGCCACCATCGAGGCCAGGGAGACAATGCGAAACACCGCAAACACCACAGCCCAAACCACCGCACAAATCCCCAACGCCTTCGGCATCAAAGCCAGTAGGACCCCGGTGGAAGTGGCGATCCCTTTCCCACCGCGAAATCGAAGCCAACACGGAAAGTTATGCCCCAAAACCGCCGCTATCCCTGCTGCCAACAAAAGCCATTGCTCTGGATGATCGACCCATAACCCAGGCAGCCACCGACACGCCACATATCCCTTCGCAGCGTCCAGCAACAACACCGCCAACCCAATCGGTTTCCCTAAAACACGAGCTGCGTTGGTCGCTCCAATGTTTCCACTCCCGATCTTCCGCAAATCCACTCCCTTCGCCTTTCCAAAAAGAAATCCCCACGGAATACTGCCCAGCAGATAAGCCGACAGTAACGCCCCTCCGATTTCTAACGTCGATGTCATCCCGCTTCCGATCATAGCTGCTTTATTTTCCCTTCATCCTTTTCCAATCTCGATCCCTTTTCCTCTTCATTTTTACTTTCTTTCTTTTCCTATAACACCTTTGACTAGGAAAAATCTTTTCCCAAACCAAAACCTGCTTGGATTCCAAATCAACTAGTTGGGGTAGTAACTGTCATGAGGAGTATTAGTCCGGTCAAAAAGAGATGAGAAGGTTACAACTCATTCGAAAAATCCACCGCCTTATGGCAGTAGCTACATGGCCTTCGAAAGCCCAAGCAAAAACGCCCACCTTGTCGCTACGCTCGTCAAAGCGTGGAAGATGGAAAAAGAATCTCCTGTTCCGTCCTTTTCGAATTTTTGAGCAAGCTCTGGGGTGAATGGCTTTCCGTGTCGCTTATTCGATGCTCGAAGTAATATGTTAAAGCTACTCTAGAAGATTTCCCTTTGCCTCGGCAAGAAAGGCGAGTAAAATGGATCTGCTTATGAAGGGAAAGACGACCCCCCACAGCATAATGATCAGAGAGACTTTGGCTATGCCAGGCTTCCCTTCTATCTATTCAAGAGAAGACCCCATGTACGCTTTTTCATCGCCTGATTATAGGAAGCGCGGTAGCATATGGAGAGAAGCGAATCATTGCAAGGAGTCAGAGGTATGATGAGGACGATGAAGAAAGTTACCTTGGGAGTGGCGGTTCTGGTCTCCTTTCGTCTGGCTATCCTGGCCAGTGAGCCGTCGAAAATAGTGCCAGATCGGGATGGCAAACCTGCGGATATGAGCAAGCCCGTGCAGGTTTTCATCCTGATGGGGCAGTCCAACATGCTAGGCATGGGGCGTGTAGCCGGGGAGAAAGACGGCACACTCGAATATGCGATCAAGGTTAAGAAGAAGTATCCTTATCTGATCGACGACAAAGGAAACTGGGTCGTTCGCAAGGATGTACGATATGTACAGGTTATGGGCAGCGGCACAGGGCCGATGCGGCTGCTTCATAATGAATGGTTAACTGTAAAAGGCCGCAAGAGAATCGGTCCAGAGATTGGAATTGGGTTTTATCTAGGTACTGTGATCGAGGCACCGGTGCTGCTCCTCAAAAGTTGTATCGGCAACCGTAGCCTCGGCTGGGATCTGCTGCCCCCAGGTAGCAAGCGTTTTGAGGTGGTAGAAAAAGACAAGAAGACAGGCGAATTGAAAATCTACGTCTATGCAGGCTACAGGGACTCGCCGGCCAAGTGGGAAAAGGGTACAGTGCCGAAGAAGATCGGTTGGTATGCTGGCATGCAGTACGACGGCGATGTGGCTAACGCCAAGAAGGTGCTTGCCGAGCTGGACAAGTACTACCCCGGCGCCAAGGGATACAAAATCGTAGGATTCTTCTTCTGGCAGGGGGACAAGGATCGCTACAGTGCCGTATATGCCAGCCGGTACGAGCAAAATCTCGTCCGATTCATCAAGCAGCTGCGCAAAGACTTCAACGCGCCGGATGCAAAGTTCGTTCTTGCCACCCTTGGCCAAACCAAGAAAGGAGTCATCAAAGGTCGCTGGGGTGCCAATGAGGCCAAGATACTCGAAGCCCAACTCGCTGTGGATGGAGACAGTGGCAAGTACCCCGAGTTCAGGGGCAACGTAGCCACTGTCTATTCCTATCCGTTGTGCCATGGTGGCGCCTCGAACAGCCATTACAATGGCAATGCCGAAACGTACATGGACGTAGGCGAAGCCATGGGGCGGGCAATGATCCGGCTGCTGAAGGTCGGAAGCGGTTCCACCAGATAAGCAGAGCTCCTGTCTATTTGAGAAATTCCTTTGTGGGACAAGATTCTCTTACAGGCTCGCGGAAGAAGCGGTTGAAGGGAAGGAGTGTGGCTTCTGCGAGGAGAGGGATCTTGCTTTTGGTCTGCGGCCTGGGTGAGTGGAGTCGAAGCAATGGAGTCCGATCTGCTTCCATGCACAATCTGGGCTGAAACCGTTTCAGAAACGGTCGGGGAATGCGGGATTGACGAAGGGAAAAGGGAGTCGCTTCAAGTCAGGATCGCAAGCCTTAAAGGCCCTTGACTTGCCGCGGGAAGAGAGCCAGGCTTGAATTCACCTTACCCCGACTGGATCAACATAGGACTGGTAGAAGCCGGTGGCTAGTCGGGGTAACATAAGCGATATGTGTTGGGAGGCGAACAATGCAGAACCGCAAATGCATTCCCCTCATTCTTATTTTATCATCACTCTTTACGGTCGGTGGTGCGGCTGCCGAAAAAGGTCCTCCGATCCCACTGGAAGCCTACGGAGTGTGGGCTCGCGGCTCATCGGTTAGTTTTGAGGAATATCCGTTTCTAAAAGGCATGGCCTACGGACCTCGTTGGCGAGATATTGAACGGCAGCCGGGTGTGTTCGACTGGAGCGGACTGGATGCAGCATTGCAGCAGGCAGTTAAATATAACAAGTTCATATATATTGGGATCAATCCCGGTCCCGATGCACCCCAATGGATTTATGAGAAGGGCGTGCCCAAAGTTCGCACGGATGACAAAACGCATTTGGGAAAATGGAAGTACTACCCGTACTATTTTGCTCCCGCGTACAAGAGGTTTTTCTTCCGCATGATCCGGTCGCTAGCCGAACACGTCCACGCCCTGCCCCTCAAGCAGTACCGACGTATCGCGTTCATTCAGGTCAAGACGGGATGTACCGGCGATGAATGCCCTTACAAGGGCAAGGCTCTCGACCCTAGGTATGCGATTTCCAAGAACTCGCCCCAGTGGCGGCGTTTCCGGCTGGAGACATTCGCCTTGTTTGTCCACCTGTTTCAGTCGAATCCCGATCGAAGGATTCCTCTATTGTTCAACGCCATTGGCGGCGGTTCCTTTTCGGAGGAGTGGCAGTGGGTCAGGACGCACGTGCCTGACGGATTTGGAATCAAGATTGGGGCCCTATCGCGCGGCCACCACTTGCGGGGCGAACGCATCCTGTATGAGCAATGGTTCCATTTCATGGTGAATCCCAAAGGCCTGCATCTGTTCAGTCGCTCCGAGATGGATCAGACGTGGCGAGGCCCCTGGTATCAGCGCAACCTGGCGTTGAATTTCTATTGGGGAGCGATTAATGCGATTCACGGTGGCCAGAGCATCTGGGATGTCACTACCAGCGCGCTGCGCATTTCCAAAGAGGCGAACTGCATTCCGGCATTTGAATTCTTTAATAAATACGCACCCCAGATTTATCCGGCTTCGGCCACCGATGCCTTCTGCGCATTGCACAAGGGGTTGGATGCGTCCGATACGAAGGCATATCCGGAATCGATCTTTGGCAAAGCAAGGCCTACCAACGTGGATCGCATGCTGAAGATTTGCCAGGCTTTTGCCAAGTACGGTGCGGCCGTCGACGACGTGGAGGCGTTGCGGCACGGTCAGGTATGGCAGCGCGGCCACCAAAAAGGGTTCAACGACGTCGGATGGGAAATCTGGCCGGACAATTATTGCCGGTTCCTGTACCAGATCGATCCCGACAAGACCTCTGTCGCATGGTGGCGTGTCGGTGGCCGAATCACCAACGGCTCGCCAATCTATGCCCGCTTCGCCCGCGGTTTCGAACATGCTTCGGGCAAAGATGCCCTCTACTTTAAGCTCGACGACGAGTTCTTCCACGGTCGCAACCCTAAGCCGGTGACGATCCACATCGTCTGGTACGATCAGTACCCTGGCTCCACGTGGAAACTGGTCTACGATGCAGGAACGGCGAAAATGAAGACTGCACGCACTTTCACCGGACAGGGCGATCACCGGTGGCACCACGAAATTATTCACATTCCCGATGCGGTGATGGATCACGGCGGTGATCGCGGTAGTGACTTTGCGCTGATCAACACCGACGATCGGGACGACCTGTTTAGCCTGATTGAAGTGCATCGTGACTGAGCCGGCCTTGCTGATCCGTCGGAAGAACCAAAAACACTGACGGTCGACAACAAGTCCCAAAGTTTCGACGGAAAGCGGCGAAGAGAAAAAATCAGAACTTGTAAAGGAAAGGAATTCTTAGGCTCTCATTGGAAAGGTCTACCGTCTTACGACGCGGTAGCTTCGCAACCTTCGGAACTTGCAGAGAGAAAATGATAGCTTTGTCGCTGCGCCTGTAAGAGTGTGGCAAAGAAAGATCGAAATGTGAAAGGGACTCACCTCTTACGAAGGTAGCTATATAGACTTCGGGAACTTTACAGAAAAACGATTGCTGGTATCGTCTATGCTCGCCAGAGCATGGATGAGTGAGGGAAAGTTCCCCTACCACTTGAAAGGACTAAAGTTTCAAAATTTCGTTATAACCATTGAAATGAAGATTTTTTTGAAAAAAAATCTTAGACCTCTTAAAGGTAGAAGAAAGAGAGGCGGAATAAATTGGAGGAATCGTTTAAGTTTTACAGCCGGAGTGACAGAAGAAATCATCAAGAAAAAAGCCCCGCATTGTGAGAACGCGGGGCTTTGCACGAAGCAACAGGAGACGGAAAAAACCTCGATGTTTCTATGCGCTGACGACGGTTTGGGTTTGCCGTTCCGGTTCGATGTATTCTCTTTCCCAAATTTCGCGCGTGAGTTCGTCGACTTGTCGGCCGTATTCAATCAAACCACGATGGTATTCTGGATCGGCAAGCGCTGCCTCAGCTTCCGAATCGATCGGTTTCGCGTTCGTTTCACGCGCGGCTTTCAAGAACACTTCATAATGGTCACGAATTACACATGGACAGAACCAGTTGCCTACCTTTTCGGCTGATGTTTGAGCATATCCATATTCATCCTGCCAGCGTCGGATGTGCTGGAAGAGTGAGCAACGTAACGCATCATCGAGCGTTCCGCCGTTGCGATAGATTTCGTAGATGTTTGCGGTCGTGTAAGGCACGAATGCACAGGGCGTAATATCGCCATCCCAATCGATGTGGAAGTAGCCACGAGGTCGCCCCGCCGAGATACAGCCGCTACTTACAGGTCCGCTGTTCCAGAAATCGGCGAGGAAAATTCGGCGCTGTTCCACAATTTCTCTCGTGCGACGGAGCATGTGGAGCCTTTGTTCCGGCGTGACGAGCAGGTCTAACGTATGACGCCGTCCGATGGGCATGTATTGGAAAATCCACCCATATGTCGCGCCCTGCTCATTGAAGTAGTAATCGAAGAATTCGTCGCTCATAATAAGTTCGGCATTGTGCCGGGTAGCAGTGATGGAGATGCCAAAAGGCACTCCCACCTTCCGAAGTGCTTCCATTGCTCGAAGGATTCGTTTGTGGACACCTTTTCCGCGACGAGCATCGGTCTCAGCCTCGAAGCCTTCGACCGAGATCGCAGGGGTGATATTCCCCACTTCGGCTAGCCGTTTCGCACGTTCCTCGTCAATGAGGGTTCCGTTTGTATAAACGAGGAAGTAGTTTTTGGAATGCCGTTGGGCCATATCAATCAAATCAATTCCATCGTCTTGCCAAAGGAATGGTTCACCACCTGAGATTACAGTGAAGTACGATCCCCATAGTTCTTCCTTCTCGGTGAGGATTCGGTCAAAAGTCTTGCTGTCTAGTTTTGCTGCTGCCCGTGCATCACTACAAGCATAGCAGCCGATGCAGTGGAGGTTGCACCGTTTGCCTGGGCTGATGAGTACGAAAAGCGGCGGTTCATGCCCAAGTCGCTCTACAGCGCGTTGACGTATTTCGCTTGTAAAGAAGATGTTGTCAATCATCGTATCGAAAATACGTTGCAGGACGTGTTTTGAAATCACACCGCGCTGCAACGACCGGTCAAGGCTATAGAGAAGGGCCATAATATAGGTGACTTGATCGCGCTGAACTTGAGCTGGCCGATTTGGCGGTTTGTGTCGGAGAAAAGAATCTGTAAGTCTTCGTTCGATAAATCTAAATGCCTTGTGTCGCAATTGGGTATTTTCCAACGCAAGTCGCACAACTCCTTTCAGCGATCCCGTTTTCAACAATACATCTATCTTCATAGTTCACCTCCTTGAATCCATCTTCATGACTGACTTCCTTGTTGTCCCCCTTGTAGTAGAAGAGCCCTCTGATGAGGAGCTATTACACCACAAAGGACAAGCTGTATGGCCATTCGAGCATCCGCTTCGAGTGAGGGGCGCCTCTGCCGACGCTTTAACCACGACAGAGCGAGCGCATCGGTGAGGCTGTCGAGCATCATCGCAAGGTGCTTGGGATCTTCGGCATAGAACACTCCATCCTGCACTCCGCGATGTATCGCCTCAGTTAACGCTCCTAGCACTGACTCGTAAGCTTTTCGCACCGATGCCGGCAGCAAATTCTCCCCTCTAAGTTCCGGCATCTCGATTGTCCCTAAGTAAAGCCTCAGAAAAGCTAAATTGTTACGTAGGAATTGAAGCTTTGTCCGTATGAAATTTTCCACTTGAGCCTGTGGAGACGCCGCAGCCCTCATTGAGTCTTTTAACTGTTCTACAAGATCAGAAACCTTACGCACGAGCACTTGCTCGTAAAGAAGTTTTTTGCTTTGAAAGTATGAATAAATCGTGCCAAGCGCAAACTCAGCCTCCCGCGCGATCTCTTTCATCGTGGTTCGAAAGAAACCACGTTCCGCAAAAAGGTTTTCTGCAACATCAAGAATGTGACGGATACGTTCCTCTCGTTCTCGCTTTCTGCGTCCAGTACCTTTTGCGCCAGATCCATATGGCAAGTCTGGGTTTTGTGCTCGCATCACCATTGCTCACCTCTCTGCTATGCCCGAAGGAAACCTGAAACCTTCGATTCAATTTTGAAACCACCGTTCTAGTATACCTATGCAAAAATTGTTGTCAAGTCTGCATCCTGCGAACAGGGGGTGCCCGATTCGTCTAAGCCCGCAAAGACGAGTCAGCACGCTCAGGAGTAAACCAATTACTCGCTTACTACGAATAGCGCATACGTGCTTACCCATTCGTAGAGCACACCAGCAGGGGACCACCAGATATTGACCGCGGCGTGTCATCTCAGTCGTTACTTACCCATGGGCAGGCGGGCCTTCATTACCCTCCCTGGCAGCGACGTGAAAGTCCAGTGCCGCACCCTCGAGGCAACGCAAGATGGCGAAAAATTCGCAAGGTTCCATGC
>CAZBKV010000054.1:0-1805 GCA_964492575.1 uncultured Verrucomicrobiota bacterium
GTATTCATACCGGGTGCGGGGAGTAGGATTGATAATTAACTGTCCGCTGTACCCATCCAGCAGAGCGAGTTCACCTCCGTTTAGACGACAGGTAGCGTCTTTTAGACCTGTTACGGCCGGAATACCTAAGGCGCGGGCCAGAATGGCCACGTGCGAGGCGGTGCTGCCTTGATCGGTGGCAAGCCCTAGAACCTGTGTCCGATCCAGGGTAGCGGCTTCCGACGGGGCCAGGTCATAAGCAACGACAATCGCCGGTTCCTGTAAGTCCTGCAGAGCAGGGGGATGACCAGCCTCTCGATGGATCAGGTTATAGAGCACTCGGTTGGTCACATCCCGCACGTCGGCAGCCCGTTCGCGCATGTATTCGTCTTCCATTTCGGAGAAGGCCTGCACGAATTTTTCGGCGACGGTGGCCAAGGCATGTTCCACATTGACCCGGTGCTCCTTCATATATTGGACGGTCTCTTCAAAGAGGGTGGGGTCATCTAAGATTAATAGATGGGCATCAAATAGGCGTGCTTCCTGAGTTCCGCCGAGGGATTGCGTCAACCGTTGTTGCAGTTTATGGATTTGATCTCGGGTCTTGAGGATGGCCTCTTCGAGACGTCTAATTTGGCTGGAAAGCTCTTTTTCGGAGATAGGGAACCGAGGGATTTTGAGGGGCGCTTGCCTAGGAATGACAAAAATCCGCCCTTCCGCAACCCCTTGGGAGACCGGGATTCCGGTCAGGATCAACTCTTCCCCGCTTGTCTGTCCCTTTTCCACGTCGCTTCTCTTACTGTGCTGGTGGCGATGGGGCAATGGAAATCCGCAAGCCAATGACAGGAGAAATTTCGTTATCGCCCCTTTTCCCGCTCCTTTCTTGTAACCTTCCTGGGGGTCATGGGTCAATAACAGATGGAGTGATTGATTCGATTGATTAACAAAATAAATAAGAAAAAGCAATCAAAGACTATGAGCAACGTTCGACAAATTCAATCTCATCAGTTCGATCAGGAAGTCCTTCGTGCCTCCGAGCCTGTATTGGTGGATTTCTTTGCCACATGGTGTCCACCGTGCCGAGTAATCGGCCCTATTCTGGATCGACTTTCCCAGGAATTTGCAGGCCAGATCAAGTTCCTAAAGATCAATGTAGATGAGGCCCCGGACTTGGCTTATCGCTATGGGATCACGGGGATTCCGACACTGATCCTTTTCCACAACGGCCAAATTGTAGATACCCTCGTTGGTCTTCTTCCACCCGATGCTTTACGGCAGCGATTAAACAGTGTCTTGACCCCACACCGTCAGGATACATAGATGGGGTAGAGCGATAGCGCCCTAAAGAAAGCAAGGGTGGGACGGTCTCGCTTCCCTATTTATTACTCTGAGCATTTAATAGGCGACACTACTTGCAAATCGAACGGGTTTTGCCCGAAAATAACCTTTGATGATGTGGGTTGTTTTTGAATGCTTCCCAGATAGGACCTCATGTTCCCCTTGATCTCCTCGAAACTTCATTTCTTCCTTCGCTTTCCAGATTTCAGTGTCCGCAATCGTAATGCTTTCAGCACCTTCGGGATAACCTCCGTATATCTCTCTCCATAAGAACAATTTACGCCGCCTTCTCAACTCTACTATCTTTTTAACGGAAGTAACTTGCTTTTCTTAGGGAAAAGCAAT
Organism: uncultured Verrucomicrobiota bacterium; assembly: GCA_964492575.1. Taxonomy (GTDB): domain Bacteria; phylum Verrucomicrobiota; class Verrucomicrobiia; order Limisphaerales; family CAZBKV01; genus CAZBKV01. The sequence goes on from CAZBKV010000054.1 coordinate 1,663, forward strand.
CCTCTACTCGGTGAACCCCTGATAGTGACCGATATTAATGGAACCATCTACATTTTGCAAAAGAGTGAGGAGGTTGTCCCCTACAGGAATGTAACACTTGTTATCAATGGTGAAGCTAGGAACTTGACGATTACAGCTAAGAG
>CAZBKV010000054.1:1815-4168 GCA_964492575.1 uncultured Verrucomicrobiota bacterium
GATTCCAGATTAATACGCTAAGAATCCCCCGGCGAAACCAAGTTCATTTCCTCATAAAAAAGAATAGGTTGGGTGACTTGTAGATTCTAAAAGAGGAGAGGGAACTTGATGCAAGAAAAGGGGATCACCCTTTAGGGAAAGCTGTTTGTTTGGATGGGGAGATGGCATCAGTTTGATTGGAAGAGGTAAGATTAGAGAGGATAAAAGGTGGAAAAGGGGGAGGGGTTGGAATCCCATTTTTTACCCTTCGGATCCATTCCAGAATCCATTCCCGTTCAGGAACAAGCAAAAGATCCAGATTGACACGTTGTAAAGCGAAGGCCACTTTCCCGGTCTGATGATGGGCGGCAGCGATGAGGGCTTTTGTAAGCCAATAAGTAGAGGAAACGGAGGGGATTTGGGAAGGAGAGTATTTTTCAATAATTTTTTGGGCTTCGTCAATTCGGCCGAGAAGCGCAAGGCAGAGGGCATGATTGACTTTTGGATGAGGAATCTCCGGTGTCTCGATAGAGAGCCGTAAAGTTAAAGCGGCTGCTTCTTCTAGATTTGTGTGAAGAGCAAGGAGAACTGCGGCTCGATTATTTAATGCGACTGGATCATCGGGGGTTAAATCAAGGAGTTTTTTGGAAATGTAAAGAAGATCTTTTAATTTGCTTCCGGCTTGCCATGCAGCGTCAAAACGAAGCTGCCAATATTTGGGATCGGTGGCACGCTCCGATTCGATTCTTTTTAGGAGAAGATAAGCAATGTTCGGGTCAAATTTTTCTAATACCAGTTTTGCGAGGGATTGCATTGCCTCTGCGTTAGGAAAATGGAGTCGGTTAAGGTTTTCAGATAAGATCTTTTGAGCCGCTTGTTTGTCACCAAGGAGAAGTTTGCTAAATGCTTGGAGAACAATTCCTAAAGAGTGGGTGTACTGTTTTGGTGTCCAGTCTTTGATAAGAATTTTCGAAATTTCTACCAAGCTTTCAGGTTGATTGTTCACTAACAACAGAGCACCATAAAAACTCCAATAACTAAAGGCCGTTTCATCATCCAAGGCTTCCCGCAGGTAAGCATAACGATCCATAATCTCCAAGGCTTCTGAATAGGCCCCCGCGTTCATCAGAGGACGACAAAGCCCAAGGAGTTGATCCACGTCTTCTGGAGCAACCGGGAAGGAACAGGCATAGGCAATGGCTTCCTTCTTTCGACCAGCTGCAAGGAGAGATTCTAGATAGCCGATATAATCCCAAAAGGAAGCAATGTGGAGTTCGGTCATTCGATCAAGCAACTGTTTAAAGGAATCCGGTTCGGTTCGAGCCCACGGGATACTCAAAAGCAGACCCTTTGTAAGCCAACGCCATTGATCATTTTGGAGGTGCCTAAGCAGTTCGTTAAAGGCGTAGTGGCGGTTTTCCAGCGGACCCCATCCGGCCAGACAAGCAAGGCGATAGAGTTCTAAATCGGTGCCTTGAAGTTGTTCTGGATGGCTTTTTTCCCACCATTGGAGACTTTCCCGAAATCGTCTCTGGAGGAAAAGGGCTTTTGCGTAGTGGGCGGGAAAACGCGCAGCCAGAGTAGGATCCTGTAAAAACTTCAACAGAGTATCTGCCTGATTGGCATTGCTGAACATTTTGACAGCGGCTTGAAGATCGACAGCGTTGGTATGTGTTTTCCTCAAGACCCACTGAACCAATTGCAGGACCTTTTCGGGCTCTAAGGGAATAGCCCCATATGTATGGGCTGCTGCTCGAATGAACCCGCGTCCTGCTTTCAATAGGCTCGGGTTATTAAGAAGGGCTGCTGAATAAGTCTTTACTGCTTGGAGAGAATTGCCTTGTCCTAGTTGGATTCCTGCTGTATTGCAGAGGTTGAGGGCTTGGGCATAATCCAAGAGGCTGATCTTTACCCTTTTTCCGTCATATCCTTGGACAGGCCAGATTTTCAATAGCGCAACGATTCCTAAGGCTATCGCTAAGAGAGTCGCGATCCCGAAAAACCAGAGGATTCGACGGATCACCTTCCGGGGATCACTAACGGTCTCGTCCGGATACACAATAGGAGGGTATCCAATTTCTTCCTCCTCTTCGAATGGGACGGTTTCTTTTTCTTTTTGGGAAGAAGGGCTTCCTTGAGAAGGTTCAATAAAGGATTTTTCTGATTTGTCCATATGGTTCTTTTTATAAAGATTGGTCGGATTTAAGAGACATGCAAGTCTGAATTGTTTATGGAGGGAAGTTAATCTTCGCTAACGGTGCCCCGTTCGGAGTGGTGAGCATACTGTTGGTCTACCGGGATGAGGGGGATCAGTAAAACGGCGGCAAACAGGATCATTCCCGTTCCGATTAAGGCCAATGTATGAATTGATAAG
>CAZBKV010000054.1:4178-6042 GCA_964492575.1 uncultured Verrucomicrobiota bacterium
GATAAGATCCCGGCCAATTGAAATCCCACATGGGGGGCGATAAGGCCTCGGGTCCCAGTCAGGAAGGTGTGAACGGCCATAATGATCGCTGTTCGTGATGGGGGGGCAAAGCGTGTGACCCAAAGTCCCCAGGCTACGTCCCCACCGCCGGAGGAAAGCCCATAAAGAATCGCACCGATGTAGAATCCCAGAGGCGTCCGAGAGAAGAAGAAAGTGATGGTTGCTGCTGCAAAGCAAAGGTTCAGGAGAATACGGAGGAGAAAGAAATTTATATGATCGAACAGCCAACCCCACAGTTGGGTCGCCACAAGCCGGACTAAGCTGGGAAGCACAGAGACAAGAAGGGCTACCTCTTCGGGGGAGAATGTTAGGTGATATTTTGGGTTGGCCAGATATTCAACCCGCAAGGGAAGCATCATCAGGTTTCCAAACCCCATGATCATCCAGGAAAGAAGTGTGGTTCGGAATAAAGGATGATGGAGGACATATCGGAGGGCCTGGAAAGGGTGGGCTTGGGTATCGTTTCGAAGGGGGGAGGAAGGAATGCGACGATAACAATTGGCTGCATGAAGAAAGGCTAGGATCCATAAAAGAAGGAGGAGTCGATAAAGACGAAAATCCCACTCCAGCAGGCGTCCTCCTATCCATCCGGCCAGGGCAACGGTAGCGATTCGCACGGCTACGGTTCGGGAATAGAGCTGGCCACGGCAGTGATAAGGATAATTTTCTTGATAGACCTGAGTCATGAGAGGAGTAGGGGTGGTGGCACACGCGTTAGCGATCATACCGGCCAAGATAAAGATTTCGAGGCGTGGGATAAGGAGGGTGATGAGGAAAACGATTGCTCCGATGAGGGCGATCCGGGCTGCGGCCGCAGTAGGACGCCAACCCCGGCGAGAGACAAAAGAGACAAGGGCAGGGGTGAAGAGTAAGCCGCCATAGATTCCACTGGCCAGGAAGCCTTTGGCGGTTCGGGGGGCGTGGAACCAGCTAATAGCAATCAGAATCAGAAAGGTTTGGGCGGCGGATTCGAGGATTCCGCTCGCGACCGCCCGTTGCAGTTCTAGTCGATAGGTTCGTTGTGTCCGATCTTGCTGGTTTAGCACCCGTGAACTCCCTTGTCCTGTTTGCCTCCGGCGCCCGGGAGCGGATTGGAGAGATCCACAAATTTTATCAAATATCGAAAAGAAGTTTAATCTAATCCAGGGCGCCTGGGAGGATCTGTACGTGGTATTCTTTTTCTAGTTTTTGGAGATAGGCAGGAAGCTGTTGTTTGACTTTTTGAATGGTGAGCAGTTCGCGTAGGATGGGCCGTGCCTTTTCAAAAGGGATTTTTCCTGGGGGCTGCTTTTCGAGGACGCGGATGAGATAGTAACCGATAGAGGTCCGAATGACATCACTCCATTGGCCGATCGGGAGTTGGAAGAGAACGGCTCGAAGTTCAGGGGGCATCGGAGTTCGTCGGGTAAAACGATAAATTCCTTTGGTTTGCTGGACATCGGGGTCTTCCGAGTAGGTAAGGGCGATTTTGGTAAAGTCTTCCCCTTTGCGAAGACGCTGAAGGATCTGCTGGGCCAGTTGAAGTTTTTGTTGTTGTTCTTCTTGGGGTAAGGGGGTTTGGGTCAGGCGATCGATGGTATAGAAAACGATCAATTGAGCGCGAACAGTTTCGTCCTGATGCAGGCGGGCCAGGTTGCGTTGAATGAGTTGGTCGATCTGTTTTTGGATTTGGGCTCGTTGGGTTTGATCTTTTTGAGGGTCGAGTTGTTGGAGTTGTTTTTGGAGGGTCTTGACGCGAATATCGATCCCTTTGTCATATAATAACTTTAACTCTTCATCGGAAACGGTGATCTTGGATCGGATT
>CAZBKV010000054.1:6052-10165 GCA_964492575.1 uncultured Verrucomicrobiota bacterium
GTTGATTACTTGTTCGACTAGGGCTTGTTCATGTGCTCGTTGTTCAAATTGCTTGGGGGTCATTCCAAGGGCCCAGAGTTGCCGGCGATAGGCCTCTTCCGAACCGGCCTTTTCCCGTGCATCGGCGATCATTTTTTGGGCGGCTTGTTCAGCCTGTTTTCGATCTTGGGGGGTGGCTCGCTGTTTGAGGATGGCGGTGAGGATCATATGGTCTAGGAGTTGTTTTCGAACTTCTCTCTCCTGTTCGGGGAAGATGACGACTCCCTGAGTGGAGAGGGTGGCCTTGTAAGCGATGAATCGGTCGATAAGTTCCTGTTTACGGATTTGGAATCCGTCCCCCTTTACGATAACAGGATTCGGGAAGAGTTCGATGGTAGAGGGAGGAGGATTGGTTGCTCCAAGGGTTGGGAAGAGGCCGATCCCTCCGGCTGCAAGTCCTAGCCAGAGAAACCGTCTTAGATTCCTTTCCGAACTGTAAAACAGGCTCATTTTTGGATTCATTGTTTTTAAAGTTTGACGAGACAGACGTTAGAAATATCAGGGTCATTGATCAATTCTTCGAGGGCGGAGGGAGGAGGAGTGTGATCCAGATTCAAGACTGTTAAAGCTTTTCCTCCCGCTCGGTCTCGATGGAGACTCATATTGGCGATATTGACCCCGTGTTTGCCTAGGATGGTTCCGATATGACCGACCATACCCGGACGGTCGGTATTATTGAGAAAGAGGAGAACCCCTTCTGGAACGATCTCAACAGGTTGATCGTTCAAACGAACAATGCGAGGGAAATGGCGAGCACTGAAGAGGGTTCCTGCAACCGAGACTCGCCCATCCTCTCCTTCTGCAGCGACATGGATCCATTCGTGGTAGTCGATCTCTTCGCTGGATTTGACTTCCTCTACCAATAGGCCGAGTTGTTCGGCCTGGGTGCGAGCGTTGACGAAATTCGCCTCCATGCCAGGTTTGGTCCGGAGGTAACCGATTAGAACGGAGCGGGTAATCGGATCTTCCGGAAGCTCTTTCACTCGGCCTCCATAGGTGAGGATCAGGCGATCGACGCGCTGGGGAGCCAATTGGGCAAGGATCTTGCCGAGTTTTTCTCCTAATTGAAGATAGGGCTCGACCAACTCGCGGGTTTTCGCGTCCAGGCTAGGGATGTTGACTGCATTCCGGATCGTCCCATACAGGAGATATTCGGCAATGACCTCGGCGATTTCCATTCCCACGCTGTCCTGGGCTTCCACGGTGCTTGCCCCAAGATGAGGGGTCATCACAATTTGGGGTATAGAACGAAGTGGAGAATCGCTAGGCAGAGGTTCTGTTTCGTAAACGTCTAGGGCGGCTCCGGCGATTTGGCCGCTTCGAATCGCTTCAATCAAGTCATTTTCGACCACGATCCCTCCGCGGGCGCAATTGATGATGTAGGCACCTCGTTTCATCTTGGACATCGCCTTCGCATCGATCATTCCGATCGTCTCGGGCGATTTCGGCAGATGGATGGTCAGGAAATCGACCTGTTCTAGCAGAAGATCTAACGACTCAAGTAGTTCCACCTGCAGGGCTTTGGCGCGCTGACGCGATAGATAGGGATCGTAAGCCAAAACCCTCATCCCCAAAGCCACCGCCCGTTTGGCTACTTCACTTCCAATGCGTCCCAGTCCAAGGATCCCCAGAGTCTTGCCGCGCAGCTCAATTCCTTTGAAGGCCTTCCGATTCCATTCCCCGGCCTTCATGGAAGCATGGGCCATGGGGATCTTTCGAGCCAGACTCATCATCATGGCAATGGTCAACTCTGCCGTAGAGATGGTATTCCCGCCGGGGGCATTGACGACGACGACCCCTCGTTTGGTGGCCGTTTCCACATCAATGTTGTCCACCCCTACACCGGCTCGGCCCACGATTTTCAACTTTGGGGCAGATTCCAGAACCCGACCGGTTACCTTCGTCTCCGAACGGACAATCATCGCCGTGGCATCTTGAACCAGAGAGATCAAATCCTCTTCCGGACAGCGGCGCTCAATCACTTCGACTTCAAATTCAGGATAGCGTTGCAGGATTTCCACTCCCTTGGGAGAAACTCGATCAAACACCAAGATCTTTTCACGCGTCGCTGCCATTTTTTATTCCCCCTCTTTTCTCTTTTGTTAGATTCTTAGTTTCAATATCGACAAACTAGCGTAATCTTCCAAGCTCGGTCAAATCCCTGTTCGAATGCTAATCAGGTTTTTGAGCAATTTGGTTATCACCCCGAAAAAGCTTACAGATCCCTTTCCCTTCGGAAGAGGGCTTGATCCCTTTTGCCCTTGACCGTTTGAACAGATCCCCGCATCCTCGCCTTTTTAGAATGATGAGACAGACAAGAAGTTGGGTTGTGTGGTATGTAGGGCTTGGGATTGTCATGGGGAGCCTTGCGTTGGAGGCCGCAAAATCTCCCTCGCCCAGACGCCACCCCTATCCTACGACCGGTTCGATTGAACGGCTGGATCCGGCTCTCCAACAGGTCCTTTCGCCGGAGGCCCGAATCGAAAAGCTGGCACGCGGATTTCTTTGGCCCGAAGGGGCAGTATGGGATTCCCGTACCCAGACCTTGCTCTTCTCGGACCCTCCTCGAAACGTCATCTTCCAGTGGAAGGAAGGGGTAGGGACACGGGATTTCTTAATTCCCAGTGGGTACACCGGACACTATCCCAAAACTGGAAAGATCGGCTCCAGTGGCTTGGCCTTTGATCGGGAAGGCCGCCTGTTGATTTGCCAGCAAGGCAACCGTCAAATCGTTCGAATGGATCGAAAAGGGAAGATCACCATCGTGGTCCGTTACTATAAAAATCGCCGGCTCAACAGCCCTCATGATCTGGTCCTTGCCTCTAATGGAAATCTTTACTTTACGGATCCTCCCTTCGGCCTTCCTCAAGGCAACCAAGACCCTTTCAAAGAATTGGTGTTCAATGGGGTCTTCTTACTCCGTCCTAATGGACAATTGGTCCTTTTAACCGACCAATTGAGCATGCCAGCGGGCATTACGCTCTCCCCGGATGAGAAAAAGCTTTATGTCACCGTCGCTGACCCAGCCCACCCGATGGTCATGGAATATCCGATTCAATCCGATGGCACAATTGGGAAGGGGATCGTAAGATTCCGGTTCGATTCCCTCCGAGCTCGAGGATGGAAAGGATTGCCCTATGGAATCACCACCGATCAAGAGGGTCGGCTCTATGTGGCGGGTCCAGGTGGGGTGAGTATCCTGGATCCAAAAGGCAAATTGTTGGGGATCATCCGTTTGCAAGGAACGGTATTGGATTGTGCCTGGGGAGACGATGGAAAGACTCTCTACATCACCTCTAACCCTCTTCTTTGCCGGGTAAAGACCCTTGTCTCCGGCAGGGGGTTTCCCCACGATTAAAGGAGGGTTAACTGAATTTAGGGCCCTTTCTCATTCAATGAAACTCTCTTTCCACCGCGTCTAAAGCAGCAAAATACGAAAAAAAGCAATTTGGCATTGTATCTTTCTGAACTGAAGGGTAAACCCTAAAACGAAGGAGGAAACGGAATTATGAATACAAGAAGGCAATCCCTGAATCGGCGTCAGTTCCTACAAAAAGCCACCGTGGCTGCCGCTTCATTGGCAGCATTCCCCAGCGTGCTCGGGAAAGCAAAATCCAGTTACGTCATCCGAGTAGGACTAATCGGATGCGGTGGCCGTGGAAGCGGGGCCTTGAGAAATGTCCTCGATGCGGGGAAGATTGCCGGGGTGAAGGTCGAAGTCGTTGCCCTGGCCGACATGTTCCAAGATCGAATGCAACAGGCTCGGGCTCGATATCGGCGAACCTTGCACGTCGAGGTCCCGAACTCTCGATGCTTCGTCGGCTTTAACGCTTACAAAGAGCTACTTTCCCTTCCGGAGGTCAATTACGTAATCATGGCCACGCCGCCTGGGTTCCGACCGATCCACTTCGCCGAAGCGGTCAAACAGGGGAAACATATCTTTACCGAGAAACCGGTGGCCGTGGATGGACCGGGGGTTCGGATGATGTTTGCGGCAAGTGAAGAAGCAGAACGAAAGGGTCTGTGTGTAGTTGCGGGAACTCAGCGTCGCCACGACAAAGGCTATATCGAGAC
>CAZBKV010000055.1:0-10129 GCA_964492575.1 uncultured Verrucomicrobiota bacterium
CGAGTATGCCTCATATTTTGATACAGTAAGCGTCTGTTTCTCAAAAGGATTGGGGGCACCGGTGGGTTCAGCCTTGGCCGGCACGGCGGAGATGATGGAGCGGGCCCGTCGGTTTCGGAAGTTGTTTGGCGGGGCGATGCGGCAAGCAGGGGTTTTGGCGGCTGCCGCGTTGTATGCATTAGAACACCATCGGGAACGGTTGGCGGAGGATCATGCGAATGCCAAGCGGCTGGCGGAGGGATTAGCGGAGGTTCCGGGGTTGGAAGTGCATCCGGAGGAAGTGGAGACGAATATAGTGAAAGTGCGGGTGACGGGGATGTCAGCCCCTGAAATGGTGGAACGACTCAAGGCGCGAGGAGTCCTGGTCTTGCCGTTGGATCAGGAGACAATCCGCGCCGTGACGCATCTGGATGTGACACGGGAAGACATCGAATGGGCGATTCAGGTTTGGACGGAGGTGGCGCAAGGAAGATAAGAGAGCTTAATGAAGATCAAAACAGTCCTTTTCCCCTTTTGAACCTCAAAAATTCCTTGAGAGAGAAGGGAGAAGGGCGAAAAGAGAGGGTTCAGGTTCCGGCAAAACAAACCCGAAGGGGGTAAACTCCGACCAGATCGAGGACTTGTTGTTGCTGTGGGGGTAGGACGGATCACCTTGTATCCTAAAAAGTCTTCTTCCGCCACAGCCCTACCACTTGAATCGACCGGAGCTGATCCACCCCTACCGGTTACTTCGCAAACACCTTCCCCACCACTTCTCTAGCAGCAAATTTCCGGAAAAGTATTGACAGGGGAGGCGAGTTCTGTTCTGATTTTTTTGTAATTGCAGTAAGCCAGAATAGGGTTCAAAAGATCAGAGGAGGTTGTTATGCGGATGCGGCAGTTATTTGTATTTACGGCGCTTCAGGTGAGCTTGGCTATAACTTTCCTGTGGGCCCAAGAACCCATTACGATCCCTTTGCCTGAAAAGAATATTCAAAAGCTCCTACCGGATCCGAATCAGTCGGTGGTTTATGCCCTGAACCAAGGCGATGGGGAAAATCCAGGCAGTCTTTTAGTGATTAGAACCACGGATGGTCAGATAGCGGATGAGCTCCCCCTCAACCTGAGACCGTCAGACATGGCAATGACTTCGGATGGTCAGTTTCTTTACGTGATTCATTCTGGAAGTCGTACGATTATGAAGATCGATCTGACGGATTTGCATATCGTGGACGAAAAAGGGATTAGCACACCACACACATATAATACAAATCTTCCACTTCACGTTGCGGTAGCTCAAACAGATCGTTTGTATTACACAGACGCAGCTTGGTGCCCACAAATTTATTTCTTCGACTTCAATGCCGGGACAAACATGCTCGTCCTCGATACGGGCGGTAACAGGTTTCATGGAGCCGGTGGGATTGTGTTGAATCGCTCTGGCACTTGTTTATATGCATGGCGTCAGTATGGATGGTCTGCCGGCTATCTTAATTCATGGGTAACCCGATTTCAGGTGGAGCCTGACGGCAGTCTTACCGTGCTGGAAGAATCAGATTCTTGTTTGCACCGTGATCCATTCGATACTCCGATCCTTCTGGACGCAGAAGAACGCTATGTTTTTGCGAAACAGGCGATTTTTGTCGCTACAAATGTGAGCCGGGTTGTTCAGACGTTTCCAGAGAACATCTATGCAATTACCCCTGATGGTTCTGTCGTTTTTGGGCGCAAGGGAGTGTTTATCACGCAAAGTGGACTTCTCAAAACGAATTTTAATCGAGAAAGTACGGTGCAAGCCGTGACACCGGATGCGGAAGTCCTTTTACGCTACTACTCTTCTCCCAGCGAGCTTGCGCTTTATTCTTTGGAGGCAATTCTTGGGGCTGGCTGGATGACGAATCAACCGCCCACAGCGGCATTTCACTACACACCCACAAATGTTACTAGCGCTATGGTGATCACCTTTGATGCGAGCGACTCTACGGATGATCAGGGCAGTGAGTCATTACAGTATCGCTGGGATTGGGATAGCGACGGAAAGTATGACACCCCGTTTTTGACAGATCCTGTGTTCACCCATCAGTACGACCTTGCGGGCACAAAGATTGTCACCCTACAAGTCATGGATCGTTACGGTCTTACAGCGACAGTTTCTCTTGCCGTCCACGTCACCCTTCCCGAAGAGGCGGAGAGCGCTACGTTTGTAATCGAAACCCCAGCCGCTGATCTGGAATTCCACCCCACCAAACCCTATGCTTATGTTACAAGTTCTGACCAAAAAACTCTGTATGTACTGAATTTAACAAATGGTTTGGTAGAACATATCTTCCACTTTGATTGGCCGCCAGAGTCTATTGCTATTTCACCTAATGGTCAGAAGATGTACGTTGCCCTGCTGACTGCTCCCCATTCGCCTTACAACTTTGGCCCTTATCTCAGTTATATTGTAGAATTTGATCTTACCACTCACACCAAGGAAAGGGAGTTTGAGGTTCCTGAAGATGTGGGCGATATGGTGGTTACGGATAACGGAATTCTGGTTATAGCTGGTGGTTCAGGACAATGGACAGATCTAAGTACATATAATGCAGCTACAGGCAAGAAAATCAGCGCAAGGATAATTTATAACGGTGCAAAAATCTCACTCCATCCAAGCCAGGGGGCGGCATATGGAATCGAGCCATTAATTCCAGCAGATCCAGAACGATATTCGTTCGATCCGGCCACCGGGACTTTAACCAACGCATGGGATTCTCCGTACCACGGGGATTATTCAATGGGACGCCGTGTTTGGTGTCATCCCAATGGGAAAGAAATCATCGTTCAAGGCGGACATGTCCTGACATCTTCGCCGATTAAGTCGGAAGATATGCACTATATCAAAACCTTTGCCCCAGGTTCTATTAGTGGACTCTGCTTTGATATCCCTCACAATACGATTTTTATAACTTGCAATCAACGGCTTTGGCTTTATGACGCCACGGATTATCAATTGAAATATAGCCTCCCGTTAACCAACGAGCCGCCTTATCTTCATACAACTGAGGACTATTTATACCTGGCATGGGTAGAAGGAGAAAAGACCTTTTTCCAACGCCGCCATAACTTTGCCAGACCAGAGCCGTATATCATTGCCCAGCCTCAATCCCTCTCGGTGGCGGAGAAAGGCATTGCCAAATTTACAGTGACAAATATAGGCGCTGCTCCGTTCTTCTACCAATGGTATTTCAATGATTCTCCTATTCCAGGACAAACAAACAACGTTTTAACTATTAGTCCAGTCTTATCTACTCATGAAGGAGAGTATAAAGTTGTGGTTTCCAATGCCTTTGGAGTAGCGGTAAGCCAGCCTGCTTATTTGACGGTGATTAGCAAACCGAAGATTGTTCAACAACCACACAGCATCACGTTGCCCGCTGGATCTACCGCGACGTTTGAGGTAGAAGTAATAGGCACACCGCCCTTTACTTTCCAGTGGTTCTTCGAAGGAAATCCGATCAAGGGCGCGACGAACGCGACTCTGACTATTTCGAACATCCAGATCGAACAGGCGGGCGCATATACTGTGAAGGTATCTAATCAAGTAGGGTCGACAATGAGTGCGCCAGCCATTTTGCGAGTATTCTCTTCCCCGCCGGTTATTGTGGAGCAGCCGAAGTCATTCACTGTTTCGGCATCTTCCAATGTGTGCCTTACAGTTCGGGCCACTGGGACTGAACCAATGCAGTATCAGTGGTTCTTTAATGGGAATCCGATCATCGGCCAAACTTCACCGGAACTTGTGCTTACGAATGTACAAGCTAAACATGCAGGTGAGTATTATGTGGTTGTAAGCAACCCTGTTGGGCAGGCGATTAGTGAAACGGTGACTCTTACGGTTCTTCCATGTACTCCATACTTTGTGGTTCAGCCTGAGGGATGTACAGTGCCTGTAGGTTCTACCGTATCTTTCTACGCACTTGCGAAAGGGTCCGAACCTATCACGTATCAGTGGATTCACAACGGGACGATTCTAGTTGGGGCTACCTCGCCTTCTTTGGTGTTAGGAAATGTACAGCTTACAGATGCTGGTGATTATGCTTTGGTCGCATCAAATATAGCCGGGGTGACGACCAGTGCGGTAGCGCGACTAACAGTTTATAAAGAAGCAACCATCCTCTCGGGGCTTACGCATCAAGTAGCGGTTGTTGGAGATACGGTGCGTCTGAGTGTAGAAGCCGAGGGTACTGAACCTCTGACATATGAGTGGTGGATGAATGGGAAACCTCTTGGGGTGACTAATTCGGTTTTGGTTTTAACCAACATTCAGCCTTCGCAGACAGGTTACTATGAGGTGGTTGTGAAAAATCCCTATGGCGAGGCACGGAGCAGATGTAGGGTAAGTGTTCTTGGAAAACCCGGAAGGGTTGTAGCATGGGGAGATAATAGTGGTGATCAATGTACGGTGCCCAAGAATTTGTATGACGTGGTGGCAGTAGATGGAGGACAGTTTCATACGATAGCGCTTCGGCGTGATGGGCAGGTAGTTGTGTGGGGAGACAACTTCTTGGGTCAGAAGGATGTCCCATCAACCTCGTTGCCAATTGTGGCGATAGCGGCTGGAGGGTATCATAATCTTGCGATTACAGCGGATGGCAGGGTAATTGCATGGGGATGGAACGGCTGTGGTCAATGTGATGTGCCTGAGACGGTTCATGGTCATGTGATTGCGGTTCAAGCAGGAGAAAAGCACAGCCTAGCACTACTGGAAACAGGCCAAGTTGTAGCTTGGGGAGAGAATTCCCATGGACAATCTACCCCTCCACAATGGTTATCATCAGCTAAGGCGATTGCTGCAGGAGGAAGCCATAGCCTAGCTATCACTGAGGACGGTGAGGTCGTCGGTTGGGGTTCCGACGCATTTGGACAGATCTCACCTCCTGCGGATGCCACGAACATTGTTGCTATTGCTGCTGGCTATGCCCACAGTGTGGCACTTCGTGCGGACGGGAAAGTTATTGCGTGGGGTGACAATTCATTCGGTCAATGTGATGTGCCGGAAGGGCTGAGCAATGTTGTGGCTATCGCAGCCGGAGCTTTCCATACCTATGCCCAGCTAGCCGATGGCAGGATTATCGCTTGGGGTGACAACAGCTATGGGCAGTTGGATGTACCATCGGAGACGGTAGCCTTGCAGATTGCCTCTGGGCACGCGCATGGTCTTGCAATTGTGCCTGTACCGATGTTGCAATGGACACTTGAAGAAGGTCTATTGATACTCGAATGGGAGGAACCTTGGATCTTACAGTCTGCGCCTACCGTATTTGGCCCGTTTGAAGACGTACCCGATGCTCAATCGCCTTACACAATCGATGTGTTGTCTTCGCCAATGAAGTTCTTCAGACTACGACAATAAGGTTGGCATCCCAAGGTATAATCCTATCCTCTCATCGGGCAGCTTCGCATATTACCATGTGTCTGGGGAAGCGGATGATTTAAATTGAAGGGCGCCCTGCCTGCCTCTGGCAGCGCGCCAAGGGTAAAGGGAATAGACTCGTTGCGGGGGCGAAGACAAACCTCTCTGCGTTGGCAACATAGACGGCGAACGCGATGTAGTTTAGTCAGAGTGTAGAGAGAAAAATCATTCAAAAAATAGACCACGCTATCTACGCTGTCACGATTCTTTCTTCTCAGCCAAGCTTCTTGGCAAGGGGTGACTTTTTGACTGACTTGTTCCTTTTCGTAAGCAATCTCTGGGGAATAGAGGGGGAAAATCCGGAAAAAAGAAAGGCATCGGTTTGCCCTCGAATGAAAAAATCAGAAAGTAGAAATTTTGGGAAGGTAGGGCGTGCTGTCCTCAGCGTGCCGGAAGAGGAAACAAACGATTTGCGGCGGCCTAGGGACAGGCCGCCTTACCTTTTTCTTGTCCCTTTGGGGCAGAAATTTGACAGATGCCAAAAGAAGAGGCCGTGGAAGGAAGGTCCACGGCCGGTTGGAAGTAAGGAGAAGGAGGAAAAAGGTTTAGTAAGTTGCAGGGAGACCGCTGTCTCCGCCTTCGAGGAAGCCTTGGAGATGTCGGATTCGGGTAGGATGTCGCATCTTGCGGAGGGCTTTGGCTTCGATTTGCCGGATTCGTTCGCGGGTGACTTTGAACATTCGGCCGACTTCCTCAAGGGTGCGGCTGTAGCCGTCGACCAATCCGAATCGAAGTTCAAGGACTTTACGTTCGCGTTCGGTCAGGGTGCTCAAGACTTCGTTCAGTTTTTCGCGAAGAAGGCTGTAGCTGGTGCTTTCGGACGGGTTTTCGGCCGACTTGTCTTCGATGAAATCGCCGAAGGTTGTGTCCTCGTCGTCGCCGACCGGTGCCTGCAGGGAGATCGGTTGTTGGGCCATTTTGAGGACAGCGCGGACGCGTTCTACAGGCATTTGCATTTCTTCGGCGATTTCCTCCGGTGTCGCTTCCCGGCCTAGTTCTTGGACAAGCTGTTTTTGGACCCGCATGAGTTTGTTGATGGTTTCGATCATGTGGACCGGGATCCGGATGGTACGGGCCTGGTCGGCGATGGATCGGGTGATGGCCTGACGGATCCACCAGGTGGCGTAGGTGGAGAACTTGTAGCCGCGGCGGTATTCGAATTTTTCCACGGCCTTCATGAGCCCCATGTTGCCTTCTTGAATGAGGTCCAGGAACGAGAGCCCGCGGTTGGTGTATTTCTTGGCGATGGAGATGACCAGACGGAGGTTGGCCTCGATCATCTCCGTTTTCGCCTGGTGGGCTTTCTCGCTGTAGTGTTTGAGTTCTTTATAGACTTGTTCGAATTCACTGTAGGGCATCCGGACGGTGTCTTCGATTTCGACAAGCTCCCGTTCATCGGCTTCTACACGCGCCCGCTCTTCAGGGGTTAAATCCCGACCTTCGGCTTCCCGAAGTCGACGGAGGACGTTTTGGAGACGGTGGTACAATTCGTCGGCTACCTTGGTCATCTCTTCGATCACCTTTTGTTTGTAGTAGAATTTCGGGAAGCGATTTTCGAGTTTGGCGCAGGCACGGCGGAATTCACGCAGTTTTTTAGCCCGTTCTTTTTCGTCTTGGGCGTTTTTCCAGGCGAGGTATTTGGCATGGACTTCTTCGTCGATCTTACTGACCTCGCGAATGAGTCGTTGAAGGGCTTTGAGATGCCGCTCACGGTTATCGACTTTTTTATCGATGATGACCCGATCGAATCGTTCTTTACCGTCCAGGAGCCGTTGAGCGAGGGCGATGTGTTCGCGAGCCGCAAAACCGAGGCTGTAGACAATGCGTTTGACTTCGTTTTCCGCTTCCTCGATTCGTTTGGAGATCTCTACCTCTTGTTCGCGGGTAAGGAGAGGGACTTGCCCCATCTGCTTGAGGTACATGCGGACCGGGTCATCGAGGATGTCCAGAGAGCTTTTGTCGTCTTCGGACTCAGCGGCTATCACGGTGTCGACTTTGGATTGATCGACGATCTCAATATCCAGCTTGCGGAGTTTTGTTAAGACCTCTTCGACCTGTTCAGGACTCACAACCCCTTCAGGAAGGGCGTCATTAATGTCGTTGTAGGTAAGGTATCCCTGGTCCTGGGCCAGTTGGATAAGTTCCTTCAGTTTTTCTCGGAGGTCGAACTTTTCTTGCTCTTCAACCAACTCTTCTGGGACTTCCTCCGGCTCTAGATCATCTAACTTGTCTAACTCCTCCGGGTTCTCCAGCATCTCGGCTTCTAAATCCTCTTCTTCCTCGGAGGAACGGCGACTCTTTTTCTTACTCTTGGTGGAAGACTTTGATTTGGTAGAGGTAGCGGTTTTGGATCGTTTTGAGGAAGAGGTAGCTTCGTTGGGGGGAGAAGCTTCGTCAGGTTTCTTTTTAGCCCGGCGTTTCTTGGGTTTTTCTTCCGGCTTCATTGTCTCGACGGCTTGGGATTCCGCCGTTTCTTGCGAATCGTTCTGTTGTGTGTGGGGTTGGATCTCCTTCAGTTCGGTTGAGGTTGAATCGACCTTTCTCTGATTTGACGAGTTTCGTTTCGCCATAAGCGTCTTATGTTCTGCTCGCTTCCCGTTTCCTCCTAACCACGCCAATAAAACGTGGTAAAATCACTGAGAACCGCCCTTCCGTCAAGGACTTCCCATCGACAAATAGGCTGAAAGGCTTTGTTTATGAAGAAGTTGTTAAGATTTTTTGGGTTTGCTGCCAGATCTTTTGAAGTTCTGGCCGAAGTTCCTCCCGAGTTTCTGGATCCATCCGGTCGATAAAGAGGACTCCTCGCGTGTGATCAAATTCGTGTTGAATGGCTCGGGAGAGAAGACCGGCCGCTTCAAATTGAATGAGTTCACCGCGTTGGTTATAGCCGGAATATCGAACGCGTTGGGGGCGAGGGATTTCCGCAAAGATGCCCGGAAAACTGAGGCAACCTTCCATGCCCCACTCGATATCGCCAAAAGGCTCAATCTGGGCATTAATCCCAACTAAGGGCATAAATTGCGCCGGATCCGCCTCCTTGCCCTCTACCCAGACCGTGGAAGTCCGTTCGGTTGCTTCGCGAATGTCGATGACAAAGAGTTGAAGGTCGAGAGCTACTTGTTGCGCGGCTAAACCGACGCCGTCTGCTTCGTACATCTTGGCCAGCAGACGCTCGACAAGCTGTTCGAGTTCGGCATCGAATCGCTCAATCGGTTTCCCCCGCCGTCGAAGGGCAGGATGTCCATAGTACACAATCTGAAGTTCCATGGCCGTCTTCCTTTCCAAACCAAAATATCCGTCCTTTTTCTCTTCCCCGACCTGGTGCTCAATATAGCACGCTTTACGGCCTTCGCATCTGAAGGGTCGGAAAGAGACGTAGCGTGCTAGACGGTGGCTTCGTAAGAGACGGCTGGGTCCCGCAGAATCCCAACAAGATCCAAGACCGAAGGACTCTTAGCGGTCCGAACATAGTATCCGCTGGTGGAAACCGCGGTAAAAAGGCAGGCCTCATCGTCCAGCCCCAGCAGTCGCCCCAGGCAGAACCCGGAGTTAAAGTGATCTCCCGCCCCTGTGGTAATGAGGGGTTCTTTGGCATAGGGGCCTGGGACGAGGGTTGCCTTCCCGTTACTGATGGTCAGGGCATAGGAGACCGGATGGATCACGAGGGTGTTCACTTTTACTTGTTGGCTGATTTGGAGGCCCAGTTGTTGGATGCCTTCGGGAGTATGGGGAGGAAGCTCCAGGTCCAGGGCTTTGCCAATTTCATACGCCTCTTTTTCGTTAAGCCCTAGGACCACATCGAAGTATTGCCCAAACTGTTCGATCAGCCCTAAGGCACGTCGGATGTCTTCCCTGGTGCGTTTTTCAGGATCCGCCAGGTCAAAGAACATCATCCGTTTCGGCCCTTGGAGTTTAGGACAAATCTCCCGCAAGACCACTTCCCAGACATCGCTCATGTAGGGGAGCATGGTCCAGTTGACAAATCCGACCAGATGGGCGGTCTGGAAATGCTCGGCAAACGCTTCGGCAGACCAACGCTGGCAGATGTTTTCCCAGGTGACTTCCCGCAGGGTCTGGTGGAGTCCGAAGAGGAGCTTTCCATCGTTAAATTCAAAGGCATATGTCAGTCCTGGCCCGGCAATGGTATGGACCTCGGCCCGTTCGGCAAATTCCCGAAAGACCGGATGCAACTCGGGCCATCCGAGGTTGCCGACGTAAACCACTTGGACCCCGAAAGCGGCCATCGCATTGCCCATGATCGGGCCGTTACCGCCGAGTTTTTCCATCTTTTGGACCAGTTCGATATTGGTGCTTCGGCCGGCGGCCGCGGCGATCCGTTCTGCAAATTGTTGGATGGTTTGGATTCGGGTATACGATTCAGGGCCTTGGCGTTTATCCACAACGTGAACTATGAAATCTACAAAACCATCCAGCCCCAAAAACGCCTTGAGAGAACGGACCTTTTCGGCTTGGGCCTCCAGCTGTTGGGCACACCGTTCGCGTTGTTCTTGTGTAGCTTTCATCGTTTTCTGTCCCTACTGGTTCGCGTTTATAACGCTAACAAAATGTCCAACCAGACGAAAACGACCTTTTCCACCATTCTAAGGTATGTCTTCCAAGGTCAAAGCCTTTCCTATCTTCAAGTTTCGAAAGGGTTTGTCCAGTCACTTTCTTCGATTTCGAAAGTCGGCTAGG
>CAZBKV010000056.1:0-10112 GCA_964492575.1 uncultured Verrucomicrobiota bacterium
ACCGTCTACCCCATGAACTGGAACCGTAAACTCCTTATCTACCAACGGCATTCGACCCGACCGGTCCCGGTCGGAAATCCGGACCAAGGCGGAATAATCATCGGGGGCGACCACCCGATCATCAAACAATCCATGCTCACCACCAATACCCTCGACACCGAAGCATGTGTCCAACAAACCCTCCGGTTGGTCGAAGCTGGGGCCGAGCTGGTTCGCTTGACCGCTCAGACCGTCCGCCATGCCGCCAATCTAAAGAACATTGTGGATCGGCTCCGCAGTCTCGGTTGCCAGGTACCGCTCGTGGCCGACATCCACTTCAAACCCCAAGCCGCCCTCGAAGCTACCCGGTGGGTCGAAAAGATCCGCATCAACCCCGGCAACTATGCCGACCGAAAGAAATTCCAAGTCCGAGAATATACCGAAGAACAATACGCCGCCGAACTCCAACGGGTCGAGGAAGCCTTCACCCCCCTGGTCCTGGCCTGCAAAGAACGCGGTCGAGCCCTTCGCATCGGCACAAACCACGGCTCCCTAAGCGATCGCATCACCAACCGCTACGGCGATACCCCAGAAGGCATGGTCGAAAGCGCCCTTGAATTTGCCCGTATCTGCCGAAAACACGACTTTCACCACATCGTCTTTTCCATGAAAGCCAGTAACCCAAAGATTACCATCCAGGCCTACCGCCTCCTCGTTCATCGGCTGGCAGAACTCGGCCCGGATTGGAATTACCCCATCCATCTTGGAGTGACCGAAGCTGGGGAAGGCGAAGACGGCCGACTCAAAAGCGCCATCGGAATAGGCCCGCTTCTCTGCGACGGCATCGGAGACACGATCCGCGTCTCCCTCACTGAACCGCCGGAAAATGAACTTCCTGTGTGTGAAGACCTGATCCGCCTGATCCCGATCCTTGCGAATCACAAGGAGGTCCCGATTTTACCCCTTCCTTTCGAGCCATTCTGCTACCGCCGTTTGCCAACCCGAGAACTCTCCTTCGGCCAGACCCGGGTGGGAGACCGTCAGCCAGTCCGCGTTCTTGTCACTCGAACCCAGAAAGAAAAGCTCGATTGCATTGGTTGGAGCCATCCGGACGTCGTCCCTGAGGGGGTAGTGGAAGACTGGCGGCCGTTGGAACTGAATCCGCTCCAACCTCTCCCTCCTTTACCGCCCGATCGCCTTGTAACCGTAGCCGATTCGGTGGACTTACCCCCGTTGACTGCCTTCCGGCTCCTGGCCGCACGCCTCCACGAAATCCATGCCGACAATCCCATCCTCCTCAAAGACCAACTCCAACCGCTGCCTCCCGATCTTACTCACCAGCAACGCCGTCTCCATGCAGCGGTTGTCTTAGGAGGACTTTTGATCGACGGAATTGGCGATGCCATCCTCGTCCGTAATGTTTCCGACGCCCAAGAAGCCCTGAATCTTGGCTATGAAATCCTTCAGGCCGCCGGAGTCCGTTCTTTCCGTACCGAATACATTGCCTGTCCAGGTTGCGGTCGCACGCTGTTCAACCTGCAAGAAGTCGTTGCCCGGATCAAAGCCCGGACCTCTCACCTCAAAGGCATCAAGATCGCCATCATGGGTTGTATCGTCAACGGACCGGGCGAAATGGCGGACGCCGACTTTGGTTATGTCGGTGGGGCTCCCGGCAAGGTCAACCTCTACGTCGGCAAAACCCCGGTCAAATTCAATGTCCCCGAAGACCAAGCCGTGGATGCCTTGATCGAACTTATCAAAGAACACGGCAAATGGCAGGAACCCGCTGAAGAAGAAAATCCTTAAGATTAATTATATCCTGCTTCATTCATTATTCATAAAACAAAACCATAGCCCGAAGGCTACGGCTCGTTTTAAAACTGTCAAGATAATGAAAATTAAAACTTTTACCTAGGCTCTGTAGTATGCGATAAAAGCCAGATGATGTCTTGGGTTACACTCCGAATTGTAATAACCGCCTTTTGGGCATGAATAAGATCTTCGTTCTTCCAATTATAAATCTCAGAATGCCCATCAGCAAAGGAGAACCCAGAAGCATGGCCATGATTGGACCCCGGCACGTCCCGCATCGGATAAGTAGACCCCACTTCCGGCAATTGCGGCGGCATATAGGTCAAAAAGAAACCATCATTAATACTTTTCGGATTTTCATCTACAATAACCCAAACCTGAGAAGGGCTCACAAAATGCGTGGTCTTCCGATAAAAACGCCAGCGGTTGATCGCCCCCCAATAATCAAATGGACTATTACTGGGGGAGATTCCTCCTACCCAGTTGTTCATGGAGTAACTTCGGAGATGAGGGTGTTTTTTATCCTCACAGAGTTCTTTATCCCCAGGGCAGTGATACGTTTGAAGGCTGTTCACATAAGGCCATAGAACTCCTTTCTTAATCAGAGTCGTCTGGGGATCCCAATCTGTCTGAGCATTTCCATAGACCCATCCTCCTCCATGGGTAGGCGTAAATCCATCATAAGCGAAAGGAATTTCGTCATTGTTGTCGTCGGCATACATCTGCCAAGCCAGCATAAGCTGTTTAGTGTTGTTCAAGCACTTGACGGCCTGGGCCTTCGCTTTGGCGCGTCCCAAAGCAGGCAACAACATTCCTGCAAGAATAGCAATGATGGCAATAACTACTAACAGCTCGATTAATGTGAATCCCTCAATCCTGCCTTTTTCTTTCATAAGCAACCCTCAATTCCTTTTCCTGTTCTTACTCTTTGTCTTAGGAGCAAAGAAGTCAAGCCCCCCGCAGTTACCAAGCAATGGAGGAGGGGTTTTCTCTTTTGAATCGATCGATCCCCGAGAAACGAAATGTTCGGTGAAGAGGAAAACCACTGTTCAGACCATCACCGCTGCTTCGTAAAGTCCCTGTTGTTCACAAGCCCGAAAGAGGTCTGCTTCCCGAAATGCCGTCACTCCCACATATGTGTCGCTTGCTCCATAGAAAACCCAGACTTCGGTGTCCGCCCGGATGACCCCCGTTGGGAAAACTACATTTGGCACAAAACCTTGGCGTTCAAATTCCGTCTCCGGCTCAAAGATTACCGGCGAACGCCCTACAATCCGAGTCGGATCGTCTCCATCCAGCCAGACCAAGGCAGCCCGATACGGTCCAACCCCATACGGCACCTTCTCACTTCCATGGTACAAAAAGAACCATCCCCGCTCGGTCCGCCACGGCGGGGCACCGGCTCCAATCCGGGAAGATTCCCACACACGGGAAGGCCGCAGGAAGACCTGATGACGGCCCCAATAAATCAAGTCCGGGGAACGGGCCAGCCAGATTTCAGGGACACTAATCGCTGCCTGGGGCATTGGCCGATGGAAGGCCCAATACATTCCGTCCAATTTTTCCGGGAACAGAACGACGTCTTTATTTTCCGGAGCAAACACAATCCCTATCCGATCAAATTGCTGGAAGTCTGTTGTACTGGCAAGTGCCGTGACAATTCCCTGTGTCGAAACTGCAACATAAGTAATCCAAAATCGGCCGTCCAACTCAGTAATCCGAGGATCTTCCACTCCAAACTCCTCCCATTCAGCTTGGGGAATCAAAGAAGGTTCTCCGACGGAAATCACATTCAAATCCCAATCCAACTCTACTTTTCGCAAGTGAGAAACAAAAGGAAGACGAATCCGACCGGTTCTACGGAGGAAAGCAAGCCGAGGATCGAGCCATTCCACCTCTTTTTCTTCAACCCAATCGACCACAGGCTGCGGGGCCCCAGGTTCCCATCGAGGGAACCCGATAAAACCGGAACGCAAGGGTTTCACGGCCTCGGCAACCCGAGCCAGAAGCACAATCCGATCTCCTCTCTGCACGGCCCCCGGATTAAAAATGCCGATGACTTTTAGTTCAGGACTTGTGGCTGGAATGTCCTCCGGCCGTAACAGACACTTTGTGAACAGTCGATCGGCCACGCTCACCTCCTCCTTTTCCTTCAAATGGCAACGGATCCATACATGCGGCGAGGCGGATGCGCAAGACGGGAAATTATTTTTTGAGACCTTTTAACAGAGAAAGGCCGTAGAGAATCGCAAAGATGATAAGGATAATGCCCATCAGAAAAACGATCCCCCAACCCCAATCCAAGGAACCTGGACCTCGAGGACGACGGGTAAACTGTCGACTTACCTTACCTGTTAACCGCATTCGTTTATTGATTCCCCAACCCGCCCCTTCCAGTAACATGGCCAAATCCCGCCGAGAAAGACGAACCGCACCGACAATAACAAACGGCAAGGTCACAAACAAAATCAGCCCTACCAACATCCCCACTACCGATATCCAATGCACCTCACTCAACGCCTTCGTCGCATAAGCCACTGCTCCCCCTACCGCCGCCAAGGCGACCCCGCCACCGGCAACCATTCCTCCTAGACCACCCCATGCGACAGGGGCTCCTCCCGCGGTCTTCGGTTTGGTCGAGGTGGGAACCGTCACAGCTGACCCCACCGCCTTTTCCACCTTCCCTTCCGTTTCTTTGGCCCAGGATTCCAGTTTTCCGGTGATCGCCCGGCCTGCACGTCGAAATGGAACCAAAATCGACTCCATCAAACTAATTGGATTTTCGACGATTTGAACAATCTGAGCATGAAAGATCCGCCCTGTGCGGTCTCGAAACAGTCCCCACTTCCCGACCTGCAACGTACCACGCAACCCTCGGGTTAGAGGAGCCGCCACTTCAAACCGGGGTTTGCCGTCTGCCCCAATCACCTGCGCATAAACCACAAACAAATTCCCGGCCGTGCAAAAGGCGGCATGACGTTTTCGATCCTGGACCCGAACGCAAAACTCTAACAATCGGCCATCAAGAACCAACGTCCCGACTTCCACCGCAGATTTCCGGCTTGGATCGTACAAGTCGCAAAATCCCACAAAACAGTTCAGCAATCGTAACAGCTGCCGATGACACAACAGAACTAGCTCCAACTCCCGTAATTGATTCGGATCAAAGGCCTGCTCGGAGCTCTGGTTGACATAACGTTCGAACGCATCGATCAGACTTTCTCGATCCTGTACCCACTGTTGCAACTGATCTGCTGAGAGGATGCGGAGCTCCGGCCGCGGGGCTGCCTCCCACCACTTCACCAACTCTTCTAATATTCGTTTCCATTGTTCCCAGTCCGCCCGATTCAACGTCTCCTGCCCTTTCCATATCGTTCGACAAAGGAGTTCCATCGCCTCGGCGTATACCGGATTCCAATTCGTCTGAAGCTGAAGCTCCTGGGAGGCTTGCAATGGAACGATCGGTTGAGCCGCCAGTCGATCCTGAAACTCCGAAACCGAAAGCCCCACCGGCACAACTTTTGCCTCTTTTTCCACCTCAATCCCGGCAGTCAACGCCTCGGAAGCCAAAAACCAGAAATCCAACGCTTCTCGAACTTGCCGATAAGCCTGAGCCAGAGCCGGAAGGCTATCTGCTGAACCTCCCAGCTGTCCCGTCAGCCTTTCCTCTTCCTGTTTCCAGGATTGGACACGTTGGACTATATCTAAAAACTTCCGAAATCCTTCCAGGGCCAAAGCTCCGCCGGATTGGCCATATCCAAGTCGGACCGCTTCTTCTACGATCTTCTGAAGCTGTTTATTCGGAATCGCCTCCGGCCGTAAGGCCCGCACCGTACGTAAACGCCCTGCCGCTATGGCCCGCTGAATATCCCGCACTTCCTCCAAACCAACCGTTTTGGTGTCTGGATCCGATGAGGAAATCCCCGACACCGTCTCCGCCAAAACCCGCAAGGGAGACGAAGAACGGAAGGCTGCGATCGGCACGGCGGATTCCTCCGACGAGCGTAACCGCACCGGATCTACATGTTCCAAAAACCAAACAATCGCCTGCCGAATCTCCTGAATATGAATCCGCCCATCCCGATCCTGATCCACCCAATCCAAAAAGATCGGATCCAAATAAAAAGATTCCTTTGGCGCTGAAACCGCTCCCCAAAGTGCAGGATCCAGGGCCAAAACTTGAGGCAACGCCTCAAAGGAATCAATCCGGGCATGAAAATCTCTTCCGATCCATACCCATCGGATCTTTTGCCTTCGCTGCGTGGCTAGTCCCATCTTCAGAAACCTCCTCGGCCTTTTAAAATTGAAAGGGCCCGGCTTTTTGGCCGAGGCCCACGTCT
The DNA here is from genome assembly GCA_964492575.1 of uncultured Verrucomicrobiota bacterium. GTDB lineage: Bacteria > Verrucomicrobiota > Verrucomicrobiia > Limisphaerales > CAZBKV01 > CAZBKV01. The sequence goes on from CAZBKV010000056.1 coordinate 6,132, forward strand.
CCCATCTACTTGGCTTTTATTGATTCTGAGGACTGCATCGAGACGCCTTTCCATTCCGGCCACTATTTACTCCAACCGGTTCGGGTTGGCCTTCTTCGACCGGCCGTTCGAACGTCGCCATCCGTTGCATCAATAGCCGCATCTCTTGTAAGGCCATCAGGAAGGACAGCGTCGATTCGGCCCCCTGATTGACGTTGATTCGATCCATCTTCAACCCGTCGTAACATCCACCGTTTCTTGGCTCATAAAGTGGGATTCCTAGATCGTTCCGCCCTAGGTACCATTCAAAGGCCCGATGGGCGAGCCGAACCCATTCCTCCTCATGCGTGTAGTAAAAGGCCTCCAGACAAGCCGAGACCGAACAACAGGCTTCGATCGGTTGCTGATCAAACTGTGCTTTCGTTCCCCCCTTCGGATAAAATCCGTGACAGCCAATGGGACGGAAATGCCCCGCTTCTGCGGTCTGAACCTCCATCAACCATCGCAACGATTCCAGCCCGATTTGTCCGGCTTCCTCATTGTCCAACCAGCGGGCGGCCTGAATCAGGGCCTGCGGTAATCGCGCATTCGCATACGTCAACCGCGGTTCAAACCATCTCCAGTCTTGGGAGGCCTCCCGTTTGTAGGCCGCAATCAACCGCTCGGTCAAATCCTGAGCCATCTGAGTGGCAAATCGATCCCCGCTAAACCGGCAGAGATACTCATGGATTCCCAACAACGTATAGGCCCAACCTCGAGGGAACCGCAGCTTTTCCGCACCGGCCAAGGCATGATCAAACAATTGAGCAGCCCATTGGACCAACGGCTGGCGACGGGAACGCCGGACACACGTCCCTAAGGCCCATATCGTCCGGCCGTAACAATCTTCTGACCCTCCATTGTCCAACCAGCGCCGGTCAAAGGCCATGAAGTTTCGGAACCAACGTTTCTCGGGCATGTAAGCGTATTGGATGAAGGCTCCATACGTGTGCGCGAGGGCTTCTACCTGAGGCGAATCATCTCCTGTTTGCTCCAGTAAGATCGTCAAAATCAAGGCCCGCGCATTGTCGTCCAAACAATATCCCTCACTGAACCGAGGCAGGGCATGCACGGCATGCTGGAATACTCCGGTTGAATCGGTCATCCGCAGCAGATGCGCCAATCGAAGTCCTGGCAATCGCGGCCGTTCCTGTTCTAACGTCTTCAAAGCATAACGTCGGGAGGCAATCCGGCCTCGAGCTTGCCGTGCCTTCTCAAACGAAGCCATGTAAAGGCGGGCCACTTGATTCCACACCATCTCCCGCCCCATCAGGTAAGCCTGTTTCCGCATCGCGTGGCGTTTGACCTCATCTTTCAGCAGGGTCAGCAGCGCCTCGGCAATCGCATCGGCATCCCGGAATGGAACCAAAATCCCACGACCGTCTGCCAACAGCTCCTCTGCATGCCAGTAGGGCGTGGAAATGACGGCCTTCCCACAGCCAAAGGCATAGGAGAGGGTTCCTGAGGTGATCTGCTCACGGTTCAGGTAAGGTGTAATATAAATATCTGCCGCCCCCAGAAATTCCTTCAGCTCTTCCTGATCTACAAACCGGTTGTAGAAAATCACATGTTTCTTGACATTCAACTCCGCCGCCAGCCGTTCCAATTCCAGCCGATACCGCTCCCCTTGCTCCCGCAACAAGTTCGGATGCGTCGCTCCTAAGATGATATACACCAAATCCGGTTCCTCCTTGACCACCCGCGGTAAGGCCCGAATCACATACTCAATTCCTTTGTTGGGCGAAAGGAGACCAAAGGTCAAGAGGACCATCTTCCCTTCCACGCCAAACTGGTCTTTGTAGAAGTTCGGATCCACAAACGGCATGTCCGGAATTCCGTGCGGGATCAAATCCAGCTTCTCTACCGGGGCATGATAGATATCCCGCATCATCTCAAACCCCCGCTGGGTCATCACAACGAGCCGATCCGAAAGCCGACACAGCTCTTGCATCACCCGGAACTGATCGGGATTCGGCTTGTGAAGGATCGTATGAAGGGTGGTAACAATCGGGATTCGGACCTTGCGCAATAACGTAAGAAGATAACTTCCTGCAGGGCCACCGTAGATCCCAAACTCATGCTGCACGCATACAACCTCAATATTGTTGAAATTTAGGAAATCCGCCGCCTGCTCATACGAATGAATATCCTGCTCCTTCATCTCAAAGCGAACCTCATGAGGATAGTCGTATCCTTCCGACACATCGGTAACCGGTACGACCAGGCAATCCACTCCCACGAACTCTTGCCGCAAGGATTGGCAGAGATCGTATGTAAAAGTAGCGATTCCACACCGTCGAGGAAGATAATTCCCTACCAGGGCGATCCGATGAATTCCAGGTACTTTTGTCATAGGCACTCCATTCAATTTCTTTACGGCCGATGTTTTAAAAGTTCCTCCAACAAATCCGACAGTTCAACCGTGGCGAAGGAGGTACACTGGTCGCTCATAGCGTACGGCAAAATCAGCTTACTCTCGTGGACCAGTGCCCCACAACTGTAAACCACATTGGGCACATATCCTTCGCTCTCGTCTCCGGTGGGGCTCAGCAACGGTTCTTTCAGTCGCCCCACCACCCGCGACGGATCCTCCCGATCCAATAAGATAGCACTGATGACGTAGCGCCGCATAGGGCCGACGCCGTGGGTTAAGACCAACCAGCCGGCCTCGGTCTCGATAGGAGAGCCACAATTTCCGAGTTGGACGAATTCCCAGGGGTAGGTAGGGCGCACCAGCAGGCGTTTATTGGGCCAGAAATGAAGCAGATCCGAGTACATAATGAACATATTCTCATTATCCTGGCGGCCCAACATCACATACCGCCCCCCAATCTTCCGCGGAAATAACGCCATCCCCTTATTCTGTACCTCCCGCCCGTTCAACGTGCTAATCGTAAAATGATTAAAATCCTTCGTCGTCAATAGCTGCGGCAACAAAACCCGACCATCCACCGCCGTGTACGTCGCATGATACGTCACCGATCCATCCTCCTCCTGAAACGCCACAAACCGCGCATCCTCAATCCCATGCCGCTCCGTCGGACTCCACGGAAAGATCACTCGCGCCGAAAGATCCTCCTCCGGCGGAAACTCCACCTCATAATTCGAGGCCGCCACCGAAAGCATCGACTCCAATTGCTCCCGCTCCGGCACCGATAAATACCGATCCTCCCGCAACGCCTCCCGCACAATCTCCTCCAACTCCTCGTACGTAAACCATTCCCCCAAACTCTCTAACCGTCGCCGCACCCCACTAGTAAGCAGACCCAAATCCGCCAATTTCCGCTCAAAAATCTTCCGCTCATACTTCGGCCACAGCTGATGATGCCCGGCAATCGTATACGACTTGGGCGGATCAACCTCTACCGTTCCATCGGCCCTCACAATCCCGGTCCGAAACACAATCGACGACAAATGCCCCTCCCCCGTCGCCCGAAGGCTTAGAATAAACCGCAGCGCCCCCCTCGGAACCCCTTCTTGGTTCGGATGCGGCACGATCGAGGGATTAAACAACGCCGCCGCCTCCAAGGCATACTCCTGCGTAAAGTAAGCCCCTAAGAGCAACCGACGCTCCTCGGTCAAAGGCCGATCCCCCAGCAAATAATCCTTAATACTCTCAAAATGCCGGAGCAACAACTCCCGCAGGTGAGGATGCCGGCTTCCAAAATCCCGCATAATCCGATTCACTTCCCGCGCAACCTCCCGCTCCGAAAGCGTCATTACACGGGCCACAATCTTCATCACCCGCTCCTCCGTCTCCGGCATGAACGGCCGGAAAAACGACCGCCGGGAGTCGGGCCGAAGCAGTAGATTTCGTTGACGTCGAACCCGAATCATTCCCTGTTTCCCTCGTTTTTGTCTCATAAAAGTTCACCCTTCTAACGAAACTGGATGACTTTCGTAAAGGATAGAGGGCTTCGAGGCACGTCAAGAAAACTTTCAGGGGCTAGATACAGCAAAGAG
>CAZBKV010000057.1:0-10035 GCA_964492575.1 uncultured Verrucomicrobiota bacterium
AGTATATCTTCTCCTAAAGTTTTCATGAAGATAAAGAGTCTCCGATGCGGCGCCAGCCGGCGGTTATGAGCCGTCTGAAGATCATGTCCAATATGGATATTTCCGAGAAGCGGGTGCCCCAGGACGGTCGAATCCAGATGAACGTAGGGGATCGGAGCATAGACCTCCGTGTCTCTTGTATCCCAACGACCCACGGGGAAAGCATTGTGATGCGAATCTTGGATAAGGAGGGGTTAAAGTTAGGACTTCCGGAGTTGGGGTTTTTCTCGGATGACCAACAGACGTTTGAAAAGCTGATTAGTCTGCCGGATGGGATCCTTTTGATCACGGGGCCAACCGGCTCGGGAAAGACGACCACTTTGTATGCGGTGCTGAATTTTATCAATCGGCCGGATCGGAAGATTATCACCGTGGAGGACCCGGTCGAGTACGTATTATCAGGGATCAATCAAGTTCAGGTGAATGAGGCGATTGGGTTGACTTTTGCACGGGCGTTGCGAGCGATTCTGCGTCAGGCCCCTAACGTCATCATGATTGGAGAGATTCGTGATCCGGAGACCGCAACGATTGCCATTAATGCTTCCTTGACCGGACACCTCGTCTTCTCTACTTTGCATACGAACGATGCTCCTAGTGGAATTACTCGATTGATCGATATCGGAGTAAAGCCTTTCTTGGTGGCTTCCGCATGTAGGGCATTGATGGCTCAACGTTTGGTACGGCGAGTTTGCAAACGATGTGCCCAACCCTACCAGCCAACGCAGGCGGAGCTCAAAGCATTAAAGATTGATCCAGAGCAAGCGAAGGGGGCGAAGTTCCTGCGTGGAAAGGGATGTCCAGATTGTAACAACACAGGATACAAAGGCCGAATGGGGATTTTTGAGATTTTTGTAGTGGATGATGAGGTTCGCCAATTGATCTATCAGAAGGTTTCTGCAACGGTTTTGCGAGCTCGGGCTCGAGAGATGGGAATGCGAACTTTGCGAGAAGACGGGGCACGCAAGGTCCTGGCAGGATTGACAACACCGCAGGAAGTCTTGCGAGTGACCGTAATGGATCAAGATTAGTAAAAGAGAGTTTGGGAAACTAAAGAAGGGAGCGGGCCTATGTCCTATGCAATGGCAGATCTATTGCAGTTAGTGGTGGAGGAAGGGGCTTCCGACCTCCACATCCGGGTGGGTGTACCTCCGGTGATTCGGATTCACGGGGTCTTACATCGGGTAGAAGGACCGCCTGTGACCCCGGAGGATGCAGAGGAGTTAGTAAGATCGATCACTTCTGAAGAAAATATTCAGCAGATTCGAGAACGAGGGACGGTCGATTTCGGGTTTGCTTTTGGAGAGTTGGCCCGGTTTCGAGTCTCAGCCTTTAAGGAACGCGGGAATTTTGCCATTGTAGCCCGGCAGATTCCGAATAAGTTGATGACGTTAGAAGAGATTGGACTGCCTCCTTCCGTCCGAGAACTCCTTTATAAACCACGGGGTCTGATCCTGGTAACCGGGCCCACCGGATCCGGTAAGAGCACAACCCTAGCCTCTATGATTAACGTGATTAACGAGGAACGGGAGGAGGTTCATATCGTAACGATTGAGGACCCGATTGAGTTTTATCATAAACATAAAAAGGCAATTGTGACCCAACGGGAAATCGGGGTCGACGTGCCCAGCTTTCCAGAGGCTTTGCGTCGTGTTCTTCGACAAGATCCGGATGTTATCCTCGTTGGAGAGTTGCGAGACTTAGAGACAATGGCAGCGGCGATTACAGCTGCTGAAACCGGACACCTTGTGTTTGGAACGTTGCACACGACCGGGGCCGCAAAGACAATCGACCGTCTGGTCCAAGCCTTTCCTACCAACGAGCAAGAGCAGATCCGGATTCAGCTCTCCACGGTCCTTCAAGCGGTCATCTCTCAGCTTTTGGTTCCACGTTGTGATAAGCCAGGACGAGTCGCTGTGTTTGAGGTGATGATTAACACTCCTTCGATTGCGGCCTTGATACGTGACAACAAAACGTTCCGAATTCAATCTGATATCCAGACCGGTGCAAAATACGGCATGGTCACGCTGGATTCTTGTTTGTTGGAGAAATACCAGCAGGGGATCATTTCCCAAGAGGAAGTGATCACAAAAGCTCAAGATCCAACCACTGTGCTTCAAAAGCTTCAAGAGCTTGAAGCGGGACGGACTCTAGAAGAAATTGAAGGACGAGTATAAGGGTATAAGGCTTATGGCACAGACAGTAACAGATCCCCTTATCAATCTCCTTCGGGAGCGTGGGTATATTGATGATATGCAGGTGGAAGAGGTGATGGCCGAGAAGGAACGAACCGGGCGGTCCACCTTTTCCATCTTAGTAGATTTTGGGATTATCGATTCTCATACCCTCTTAGAAATTCTAGCCGAACAGCTTGGGACCGAAGTAGTGGAGATCTCAAAAGAGGATATCCCGGAGGAGGCGATCAAGGCAATCCCCCCGGAGACAGCTCGATTGTATCGATGTATTCCGATTTCAGTCTTTGATAACGTCGTCCAGATTGCCCTAGCCGATCCCCTGAATCCCTCTGTGATTGATGATATTTCCTATACGATTGGAAAAGAGGTTCAGGTGGTGATCGCTGACCCCCAAAAGGTCGAGCAACTGGTCGATGAGCTTTATCCGGAACAGATGGGGGGAGCAATTGATGAGATCTTAAAAGAGCTCGGGGAAAAGGCGGAAGAAACCGAAGAAGCCCAGCTTACCGCGGAAGGTTTCGATGTCACCCAACTGGCTAATGAGGCCCCGATTATTAAATTTGTGAACCTGGTTCTCTACCAGGCCGTTCAAGATCGGGCCAGTGATATTCACTTTGAGCCATTTGAGGACTGTTTTAAGATTCGCTATCGAGTGGATGGAGCACTCTATGAGATGACCCCACCCCCGAAGCAGCTCGCCCTGCCAGTGATTTCCCGTATCAAAGTAATGGCCAACCTAGACATTGCAGAGCGGCGTCTTCCTCAAGATGGTCGAATTTCCATTACCGTAGCCGGACGCCCGGTAGACCTTCGTGTTTCCACTTTGCCCACTCAATTTGGAGAATCGGTAGTGCTTCGTGTGTTGGATCGGTCTGCGATGCAATTTGAGTTGGAGAACTTAGGTTTCCCACAGCATGTTTACGATTATGTGAGCAAAGCAATTGAGCAGCCCAACGGAATCTTTATTGTGACAGGTCCTACCGGTTGTGGAAAGACGACCACCCTCTATGCGTGTCTCCGGCGGATTAATCGTATCGAATCGAAGTTACTGACGATTGAAGACCCGGTAGAGCTTGATATCGAGGGGATCATGCAGGTGCCAGTTAACGAAGCGGTGGGGATGACCTTTGCTCGGGCCCTGCGGGCATTTCTCCGGCAAGACCCGGATATCATCATGGTCGGTGAGATTCGCGACTTGGAAACTTGTCAGGTGGCAATTCAAGCATCCTTAACAGGACACTTAGTCTTGTCCACGTTGCATACAAATGATGCCCCCGGAGCCGTGACGCGGTTAATAGATATGGGAGCGGAGCCGTTCTTGATTTCCTCTACCTTGATGGCCGTCCTCGCACAGCGATTGGTACGAACCATTTGTAAGCGTTGCAAGACCCCTTATGAACCGACCGAACAGCAGCTTGCCTTGCTAGGATTGACACCTCATGACGTAGGCGATCGAGTTTTCTACTATGGCCGAGGTTGTCGAGAGTGTAATGATTCAGGATATCGGGGGCGAAAGGGAATCTTTGAGCTGCTGATTATCACAGATGAGATTCGGGAACTGATTAATCAACGAGCTCCTACCGTGGTCATTCGCCAAAAGGCGATCGAGCAAGGAATGGTGACCTTGCGGGAAGATGGATTGCGATCTATTTTCGATGGGGAGACCACCGTCGAAGAGGTGCTCAAATACACATAGTTGAAGAACCATGCCGAAGTTCCAATACGTTGCAATGGACTCCCATGGCAAAGAGACGAAGGGAGTCCTAGAGGTGAGCAGTCAAGCGGAGGCGATTAATCGTCTCCGGGAGATGGGCTTTTTCCCCACTAAGGTAGTGGAGGTAGAAAAGCCCAAAAAGAAAGTTGCGGCGCCTCGAGGGGGGCCGAAACAGAAAAAGAGTCTGAAAGAGATTGAAATCCGGATCCCGTTCTTAAGCGGTCGGGTAAATGCCAAAGTGATGACCACGTTCACCCGGCAGCTTGCGACGCTGGTCGATGCCGGTCTTCCCTTGTTACGCGGGCTTCGCGTCTTGGAAAAACAAGAAAAAAATCCTACTCTGAAACGTATCATCGGAGAACTAGCCACGGCGATTGAAGGAGGAAGCACGCTCTCCGAAGCCTTGGCCCAGCATCCCAAAGTCTTCAATCGTCTGTTCATTAATATGGTAAAAGCGGGGGAGATCGGCGGTGTGTTGGAAGTGGTTTTGAATCGGTTGGCGGAGTTCATGGAGAAAGCCCAACGGATTCGCGGAAAAATCAAATCCGCCATGTTCTATCCTGCAGCTGTCATTACAGTAGCAATAGTGATTTTAGGTATTTTGATGGTATTCGTAGTTCCTCGGTTTCAACAGATCTTTGCGGATATGTTGGAAGGACAATCCCTTCCTGCATTTACTCGGATGGTGTTAAGTATTGCAAATACGGTAAGATCAAAAACAATTTTAACCATTGATGGTCCTCCCTATGTGCTTCCGGGACCGGTGATTTGGGGAATTATTGGCTTTATAATCGTGTTTCGCCTTTTATTGAAGACCAATTTCTTCCGACACTTATGGGATCGCTTCAAATTAGTAATGCCGATTTTGGGGCCTGTGATTTCAAAGGCCGCGATCGCCCGGTTCGCTCGGACGTTAGGAACGCTGGTAAATAGCGGTGTCCCTATCTTGCAAGCTTTAACCATCGTTCGAGAAACAAGCGGCAATGTCATCGTAGCCGATGCGATTGCAAAAGTTCACGAAGCTGTAAAAGAAGGAGAAACCATCACAAAACCATTAGAAGCTTCCAAAGTCTTCCCTCCCATGGTGATCAGTATGGTCGATGTAGGAGAACAAACCGGAGCGTTGCCAGAGATGCTGCTGAAGATCGCCGATACTTACGATGAAGAAGTAGATAATGCCGTATCTGCAATGACTTCCTTGTTGGAGCCGATTTTGATCGTCTTCCTGGCGGTAATTGTAGGAAGTATTGTGATAGCCATGTTTTTGCCCCTGATTACATTGATGAACCAGTTGAGTAGCAGTACTGGTGGCTAAAAATCCTCTTCTTCACCTTCATTTGCTCATCTCAATAAAAACCGTCCTTGGTCCAACAACCAGGACGGTTTTCAATTTTTTCATCTGGAAAGGGGAGAAGATAGAAAAATTAACGTTGATTATTTTCTAACCACTTATCCATACAGACAGCGATTAAACCGGCAGCCCGACGTCGCGGAGCCGGTTGATAAAGAATCTCTCCAAACCGAGCCCACATAGCCCCGCGCCGGATGGCAGAAAATAGAACCTCATGAACCGCATCCGGTAAATCATTGATACAGCCGGTAACGACCACTTTTCGGATCCCCAATACATTCAATGCTCCAGCTATCACCGCCCCAGCTGCGTCCAAAGTGGAGATCAACCAAGGAGGAAGTTCTTTTCCTTTTAGGGTTGCAACGAGTTCGGACCAATCCACTTTCTTCCGATCATTTGCAATAGCAAAGCTTTGGAGCAAACCTCGACGGCTTAAGAGCGTTTCCAGACAACCTGTTCCTCCACAACCACATGGTCGCGGATTCCCAGGAACAGGCGTATGACCCAATTCTCCGCTTAATGGAAGAGAGTTTGGATACAAACCTCCATTTAAGACAATCGCTCCCCCCAGCCCTTCTCCCACATCCACCAGAAGGAAATCCTCCCCCTCTCCTTCTGTTTTTAAATGGCCTAACGCAAGGGCCCGAATCTCTTGCACAAGATAGACGGGTAACTTCCAGACTCTTCTCAACAACCCAACCAGATCGGTGCGCTCCGTCCAATGGAGGTTGGGAGAAAAAAGGACTTTGCCAGCGGCCTCATCGACAATTCCAGGAACGCTGATGGCCACAGCCCAGAGGCTGTGAGGGGTTCGTTTGGGACGATGTTGAAGGAGCTGGGCCAGCCAGCTCTGCGGGGAGTTTGTCGTAGGAAAACGAATGGACCAGTCGGGTTGGGCAAAGGGAGAGAAGGGCAACATCGTTAAAGCTGTTTCATGAACGTCTAGATGAACCCCAATAAATCGAGGAGTCTTGGCGTCAAATTCCAGAAGCCGACCTGGACGGCCAAGTTTTTTCTGAGTCGACTTTCCTCCTCTACGGGATCCTTGCTCTGCATCGGTCCCGATTTCCCGAAGAATTCCTAACTGAAGAAAATGGTTAATGATTTTTCCAGCCGTAGGCTGACTTAGGCCGGCTGCCTTGGCGAGGGTGGCTCGAGAGGCTGTTCGAAGTCGGGTAAGACATTCTAAGAGCCTCTTTTCGTTGACGCGACGCATGTGGGTAGGAGTAGCAGCCTGCCCACGACTCACAGGATCTGTCTCTATACCATTTCGTTTCATAAAAGATAACACTAAGCTCCTACCTATCGAAATAGCCTAAACAAACAGGCGGATAAAAATTCCTCCCTCCTCACCCTGCCTCCTTATTTCCTCTCCCTTACGGCTTTTTTATTAAAGTCCTCTTTGCCCAAGATTGCAATAAGGAATCGAGATTTTTCGGCGGAAGTTTCCCCTCATGCACCACAACGAGGTATCGCAGATGTAGCTTCTGACTTTTTCGGAAGAGGAGTCTCCCTTGGGGCAACCAGTTCATAGGAGTGGGAGAGAAGAAGCCGTAGTCCCGAGTAAACCATGGGGAAGGATACCAAGGATTTTTCGGGTGATCCAAAATCGCTACACCTTCAATAATACCATCTCGTTTTCCGTAACTATCCATCCATGGTGAGCGCTTTCCCCAGGTAGCCTTTTCGCCTTGTTCCCCCTGAGCGTTAACCAACACGCCACCGCCGTTGACGGCCAGATCCGGTGCCATCCGAGCCGCAAACAGACTATGATTGCTGCGGTAAATCACCACATTCGTCAATGCGGTCAGGGTGATGTCGAATTCAATCATCCGAAGCCGGGGAGAAGGAGCCCAAATCCGAATCCGACGGCTGTCTTCAAACGGTGAAGGGGCCCCCGGCCGATCCCAGCGACATCGCTGTTCAATCACCACCACTTCATTAACTTCTTTTCGAACACAGGTGCGGAGAGGATGAATCTGGCCGAGTCGAAGTGGACCTTGCCAGTAGTTCCCCCCATTGACCCGATCGCATCCAAAGAACAGAGAGCTATGGTGAGGCCAAGGTTCTGTGCGACGGGTGGTCACCGATTTTCCGGATCCTGGTCCGATGACCGGATAAAAATAAGGATATTTCCAGTTTGGATCAAAAAGGTAAGAGGTGAATAACTTTCCTGCCACAAACACATCTACCGTATGGCCTCGCATGACGGCTGAAATTGGCTGGTTATGGGGAGAAACCGCTGCCGCACCGGCTCCTCCTTGCAGGTCTATGATAGCCGCCAATACCGCAACAACCGTAGAAAGAATCACAGGATTTCTTTTCATAGTGAACTTTCTTAACCTCTTTTTGGTTTAAACGCGAGTCTGAAAAGGAGAGGGAGAATCTCTCCTTTTCAAAGGAAACAATCTAAGGGATTGACCTTTCGGCAACTCTGCGATTGGGTAAGCCGGCGATGGATGAAAATGCAACACAAACGGGCCGGACCCCTACCATAGGGCGCGGCTGGCTTCGTCGGGCCTATGATTGGACGCTTTCTTGGGCCGACCATCCGGCCGGAGCATGGGCCTTATTTTTTCTGGCTGTTGCAGAGTCCTCTTTTTTCCCGGTCCCTCCGGATGTATTGCTGATCGCTCTTTGCGTGGCTGCACCGCGACGAAGTTTCCGATTTGCCTTCATCTGTACGGCTGGCTCCTTATTGGGAGGGATCATCGGGTATAGCATCGGCCATTGGGGATACGAGTGGATCGGTCGGCCGATTGTGGAATTTTACCACGGGGAAGCCGTCATGCAGCGCATCCAAACCTGGTATCATGAATACGGTTTTTACGGTATTTTGATTGCGGCGATCACTCCGATCCCATACAAGGTCTTTACGATCACTTCCGGATTATTTTCCTATCCGTTAGGAGGATTTCTGCTGGCATCTCTGGTAGGCCGTGGGTTTCGGTTCTTTTGTGTAAGTGGATTGATTCGACTATTTGGACCGCGCATTCAAAGTTTCATTGACCGCTATTTCAATTGGTTGGCCTGGGCCTTTGCGATTTTATTAATCTTAGGTTTTGTGGTTTTGAAGCTTTTAAAAGGTCATCTCTAAACTTCCCCGGCAAAAAGGGGTGGAAGAAGAGAAAGGAGGCTTTTGATTGATTAAGGGAAGTAGAGGGTTGGTTTAGTGGTCACAGAGGTTCGAGCCGGTTTGGAGGGTGCCGGCAAGGTAATCTTGAACAATCTGTTCTGGAGGATTGGAAGGGGCCCCGATGATGACCTGGATGCCGGACTGCTGAAGGAGAGCGACCGCACGCTGGCCGATCCCTCCCACAATCACCACATGGACCCCTTGTTGACGCAACCATTCAGGCAGAATGCCAGGTTGATGAGGCGGTGGAGTCTGATAAGTCAGCTGTTGAATGGTTCGTGTTTGGGGATCAACCACAGCAATCGCAAATTGTTCACAATGACCAAAATGAGGACATAAACTGCCTCCGGCGATCGGGATAGCAATTTTCAATAGCGAATTAGAAGAAGCAATGCCTTTTTGGAAGATTGGGCTCTGTTCCACCATAACGGAATTATCTTACCGATTGGTCTGGGACTTTTCCAGAAGAAGCTTTCGTAAATTGGCATTAAGCTGTTTGAGATCTTCTGCGGAGCCACTATCGGTATATTCCACTACGGTCTGTTTACGGACCATGGCTTCGACCACTGCCATGTCGTAACGGATTTGGCCGCACGGTTCGATTCCCAATGATCGGGCCCGCTGCTGGAGTTTCTCTGTTAACTCTGGGGAGAGATCCCACTTGTTAACACAAAGGTAAGCCGGAACCTGGAAGTGTTGAATCAATGTGGCGATTCGCTCCATATCATGAAGCCCACTGACGGTGGGTTCTGCGACAATCAAAGCCGCATCGACCCCAGTCAAAGCGGCGATGGCCGGACAACCAATTCCTGGGGGCCCGTCGATGAGGATCCAATCCAGCTTTTGTTGCTGAGCCAGCTCCTCGGCCTTTTGGCGGACGTAGGTGACAAGTTTCCCAGAGTTTTCCGCCCCTGGGACCAGACGGGCGTGAGACATCGGCCCAAAACGAGTCTGGGAAACATAGGATTCGCCGGTGTTTTCCGGTTTAAATTCAATGGCCTGCTCCGGGCAAAAGTGGGCACACACACCGCAACCTTCGCATCGGCTTTCCATAATCCGGAAGGTCTTGGGTACACGACCGTTGCCTGGGCCATCAAAAAAGATTGCATCAAACCGGCAGAGTTCCTCGCATTTTCCACAAGCAATGCAATGACCGGATCGGATTCGGGCTTTGTAGGAGCCTTGGAACGGTCTTCGCTCTTGGATTTGGGGGTCCAATAGAAGATACAAATTGGCTGCATCAACATCCGCATCCACCAGGACCATCGGTGCATTCAATGCTGCCAGGGCCCCGGTGACGGTGGTCTTTCCCGTCCCCCCTTTCCCACTAAGAATGACGAATTGTCGTGGCATAGCTCAGAATTCGTTCTAACAAACTCTCCATATAGCCCCGATATTCTGGAAGGACTTCCGCAAGGATCCGGCCTGAGGCATACGCCTCGGCAATTCGACGATCGTTAGGGATTCGAAAGAGAACGGGGGCCCCGCGATGAGCACATAAATCCTCAATCTCTCGATCCATTCCCAAGCCGCTTCGATTAATGACGACGCCGAAAGGTTTCCGAAGAGATTCTACAGCTTCTACGGCCAACCGCAGGTCGCT
>CAZBKV010000058.1:0-10022 GCA_964492575.1 uncultured Verrucomicrobiota bacterium
GGCTTAGCCCAGACCAGAGGGGATCCTATTCCGAGAAAGACGATCCATCCGATGGCTGGATAGAGTTGGCTGCGTTTCATAGTTCTGCCTCTTTTTGATTTGGGTTCTTTTTCTTTGCAGGGGGTAAGGTAGGGCAAGATTGGAATTTGTTCAAAGATCAAAAGAGGAGGTTTAAAACCGAAGGGGAGGGAAGCGGGAGGGGATAACTGGTGGCGATTTTTCTCATTTTTTCTGTTGGCGGAGATTTTGTTTTTTGATAATTTAAGGAATGTACCCATCGGAGAAGAGGCCGTGCGATGGGCTGCGAGTGTGTCTTAAAGGCCGGAAAGGCGAGAAGACACACTGAGGGTCAACGGCCTGAAAAAAGAAAGAAGGAGTGAGGTGTATGCATAAGGCGATCGCGCAACTCACGGAGATTGTGGCTAAGGAGAAGCGGCCGTTCCGGCAAGTGGATGCTCGGCCGACCAAACCGTTGAAGAACCGGTATGCGCGTCGGAAGGTCCGTGAGTATTTGCGAGCTGTAACCTATTCAGGGATTGGGGATGGGGGTGGAACAGATTCTATGGGAGAAGATGGCAAAGAGGATTTTCCTAATTGAAATAGTTTGGAATAAGAGGAAGGCGTCGGTTAAATAACTGCCCACAGCGAAGGAATCCGGGAAGGTGAGAAAAATTTCGGAAGGGTAGGGCGTGCTGTCCTCAGCGCGCAAGAGGAGGAAATATAGAAGTATCAGAAACCACGTCCTGGAGGAGGGCGTGGTTATTTTATTGGATGGGGGGAGGGGTTAGAGGGACTCGGCGACCTTTCGGTAATGATAACCCATGATCGCTTGAGTGATGGCTTGGGCGAATTCGCGGGGTCGCCGGATGGCACGGAGGAAGAATTTCCAGAAGGCTTTTCGGCCGCGGTCTATCACTCCAAGGACCCATAAGGCCCGGAAGAAGGCCTTGATATCCCAGGAGGTGAGTTTGGATTTCGGTCCTCTGTGTCGATAATGTTTAAGGAAGGTAAGCAACCGTTCATAGAGGGTATTCGGTTCGTAGAGTTTTCGCATCAGTTCCCGATAGCCATTGATAAGGAAATTCGGATCCAGTTTGGGGATAAAGTTCAGGCTCGCTTCGGTATTATTTCCGCTACTTTCCCGGAGGAGACGGCCCTCCTGAGCAAGACGCCGGTAGAGTCGGGTATTCGGCAATGCGGTCAGAAGGCCTACCATCGCGGTACCGATGCCGGAAGATTGAATGAATTGGAACTGCCGTTCAAAGATATCCGGTGGATCATTATCAAATCCAACGATGAACCCTCCCATGACTTCGAGTCCGGATTCTTGAAGTTTGTGGACGGCTTCCAGCATGTTGCGGCGTCGGTTCTGGACTTTGCCACATTCTTTGAGGCTGTCTGGGTTGGGTGTTTCAATTCCGACAAAGACCCGCTTGAATCCCGCTTCCACCATCAGCTCAATCAGCTCTGGATGGTCCACCAGATTGAGCGAGGCCTCTGTGAGGAAGGTGAAATGGGTTTTGGTTCGCTTTCGCCATGCGATCATTTCTCGAAGCAGTTCTTTTACCTTTTTTTGATTTCCGATGAAATTGTCGTCCACAAGGAAGACCGTAGAGTCCCAGCCGGCTTGTCGAAGGGCTTCCAATTCGGCGATGACTTGTTGTGGGGTTTTGGTCCGAGGAATCCGTCCGTTGAGGACGGTGACGTCACAGAATTCACAATCAAACGGACAGCCTCGGGAGAATTGGACGGCCATGGTAGTGTACTGGTGTAAGTCAAGGAGATCCCAACGCGGGATCGGGGAATGGGTCATATCTGGGAATTGATCTGCTTTATAGATCGGTCGGAGGCGGTGCTGCTCCATGTCTTGGATGAGGGTGGGCATGAGTTCTTCGGCTTCCCCTTGGACTAAATGGGGGAAGAGATCGGACGGTTGTTTCATGGCGCTGAACATGGGCCCTCCACTGATGAGGGGTTTCCCGAGGCGTTGACAGCGTCGGGCGACTTCTTCGGCGCTGGAGCGTTGGATGAGCATCGCACTGAGCAGCACGTAGTCCGCCCATTCCAGTTCCTCGTCTTGGATAGAGTGGACGTTTAGGTCGACCAGTCGTAAATCCCACTCTTTGGGAAGCAGAGCGGCTACGGTTAGCAGCCCTAATGGGGGCAACAACGCACGACGTGCGGCGAAGCGTACGGCGTGCTTCAGACTCCAGAATGTCGTTGGAAATTCGGGATAGATTAACAATACCTTCATAGCTTTTCGTCGTTTATGCCTTTGAAATGATATCCCAATGTAGCTTAGTTTTCTTTGTAGTCCAAATGCTGTCGTCACAAAAACAGATAAAAGTTACCCTCGGTTTTTCCCTTGGGAAGAGGAACGTTCCGGTTTACGGGAAAGCAAGCGCCAGACCCTTACAGCGCCTCGGCCTCGGACATAGCGATCGCCAAGAGGGAGGATTTTGTAGCGGGAGCGGAGTTTTTGGGCGGTGCGAGGTCCTATTAAGATTGTTCCTGGCTCGGCCATATTCTCCAGGCGGCTTGCCAGGTTGACGGTGTCGCCCCATAGGTCATAAGTGAACTTGTGTCGACCGATTACTCCTGCGATGACCGGGCCGCTGTTCAATCCCACGCGCATGTGGAGGTGCAGCTTATGCTGATGATTCATCTCTTCCAATACATGCAAGAGTTCCAGGGCCATCTCAGCGGCCGCTTCGGCATGATGGGGATTGGGTTCTGGCACGCCGGCTACAGCCATATAGGCGTCTCCAATGGTTTTGATTTTCTCCAGGTCGAACCGGGAGGCCAATTCATCGAAAGCAGTAAAAATCGTATTGAGAACTTCCACCACACGCGGGGGAGATTGCTGAGCGGCCCAACTGGTAAAACCGGCAAGATCGGCGAACAAGACCGTGCAATCTTCGTAGCTATCGACGATGGTTGTCTCTCCGTTTTTGAGACGCTGTGCGATAGGAGCTGGAAGGACATTGAGAAGCAATCGTTCCGCTTTTTCTTGTTCTTGACGGATTTGTTCCAGGTACCGTCGTTCTGCTTCTCGGAGTCGTTTTTTCTCCAATGCGGCATGGAGACGGGCCACCAGGACCTGCATGTTGACCGGCTTAATTAAGTAATCTTCGGCACCTAGCTCAATACATCGACCGATTCCTTCTACTTCGTCCAGGGCCGAAGTGATAATAACCGGAACCTGTTGGTCGGCGGGTTGGGAACGAATCCATTGGAGAACTTCAACACCGTTTTTTCGCGGCATAAAGAGGTCTAGGATCAGCAAATCGAAAGGCTCTTTCTGGAGGAGTTGCACGGCTTCTTCGCCGTCGTGGCAAACCTTTACTTCCAATCCCAAACGGAGCAATCGACGGGTCAGTAGCTCTCGATTCGCTTCATCGTCTTCCGCGATTAACACCTTACAGCAGGGGAGAAGTTGCCCGAGAGGAGGTTCTGATTGGAGGAGATCGGTAGAGTGAGAAGGAATCTGGGTTTCTGAGGAGGTGGGGTGTGGAGGGCAAAACCAAGAGGCAAAGTCCGGGTGTGCATGAATCAAATTTATCCATTGGCGGGCAGCGGTTTCAATGCGTTCTAGATCCGAGAGCCAGAAATCCAGCTTTTGTTGCTGGAGGATGTTTCGCAATTGGGCAAGAAGCCGAAGGATCTGTTCGGCAGGCTGAAGCCACTGTTCCAGCGAGATCGGTTCGGATTGGCCTTCTACCGAGAGGGCCTGTAACATCGCAAACAGCCGGCGGCCTTCCTGCAATAGCTGCTGAAGGTAAGGGCGGATTTGGGGACGGATCGTTTCCGGCAGATCGTCTAGTTGTTCCAAGAGCATTTCACTGTAGCCGACGATGTGATTGAGCGGGGTCCGGAGCTCGTGCCGGAGTCCGGGACGCTGAGGTTGTGGAGATGATCGAGACGGGTTCATACGCCGGTTGGGGTTTCGGATGAGGAAGGGGTTTGGGAGGAAGCCTTGGTCAAAAGACGTTCCATTTTTTCAAGCAGCCGGGGAAGCTCGATCGGCTTGACATCAAAGTCGTCGCATCCGGCTTCTCGGGCGCTTTGTTCCTCTTCCGGCATGGCATGGGCGGTCAATGCGATGATCGGGATATGGCGTAAGCGGGGGTCGGCTTTCATCCGTCGCGTTGTTTCCCATCCGTCGATGCCGGGCAAGCTCAAGTCCATGAGGATGATCGCGGGTTGGACCTGGGGAGCAAGCCGTAGAGCTTGCTCGCCGTCAGCAGCGCAGATGACTTCATACCCGCGGCGTTGAAGTCGACGGCTCAACATATCCCGATTCATCTCATTATCTTCCACTAACAGGACGCGTTTCATGGTCTGTGTCTTGTTGGGATGGAGAGGGAGAAGTGGTTAGGGATCTTGGTTGAGGGGAGACCTCAACCGGGATCCGAGCTGTAAACGTCGATCCTTTTCCGTAGGTGCTTTGGACCGTCAGATCACCTCCCATCAGCCGGCAGTAGTTCCGGCTAATTGCCAATCCCAAACCACTTCCTCCAGTCTGGTTTTTTGCCGCCCCCGCTTGGGTAAAGGGTTCAAAGATCATTTCGATCTCCTCCGGCCGCAAACCGATGCCCGTATCACGCACGGTGAAAGCTATCCACTCTTTTGGGTTGTGGTTCGGTGAGGGAGAAGATTTGCGACGAACGATCAGCTCAACCGTTCCCTCTTCTGTAAACTTACAAGCGTTGGAGAGCAGATTATATAAAATTTGGCGGAGTTTGATAGGGTCGGCACGGATCGTTCCGATTTCCTTCGGACAGTCCACACGCAGTTGATTGCGATTGGCACGGGCCAAGGATTCCACCGTGCTGGTGACTTCTTGGACGAGTTTGTCAACCTCTATGGTTTCGATATTGAGCTCCATCCGACCGGCTTCGATTCGGGACAGATCCAAGACATCATTAATTAATGCTACTAAATGCCGGGCCGCATTCTGAATCTTATCCAAATCGGCTGTAAACTGTGTTAGTCCTTCCTCCCATGCCTGTTCTTCCAGCATTTCGCTGTAGCCGATGATGGCGTTGAGCGGGGTACGGAATTCGTGGCTGATGTTGGCTAGGAACCGACTTTTTGCTTCGCTGGCTCGTCGGGCCTGTTCATAGGCCTGTTCCGCCTGGGTCTTGGCTTCGGCCAGCCGTCGACTCTGGGCCTCAATCTCCGCCTTGGCTAGATTCAGGTTCTGGTAGGTTTTGGCAAAGTCCCGAGCCAATTGAATCGACCCAGCCAGAACGAAGACAGCAATCCCGCTATTAGGAAAAAGCTGAATCCATCGATTAAAGGTCTCTGGGCTGATCCGACCGCTAAAGAGGGAGGCATGAAGCAAAGGCCACATTAAGGCTCCCCACAGAAGGGCTAAAAATCCAAACCCCAATAGCCAAGCTCCAGGCCGATGTCGGTAAATGGCGATCACCAGGACACGAATCATTTCCAGTGGGATGACGACGATCAAAAACACCGCAAAGGTCATCGCTACGACGGCCAACGTCGAAGTCGGAATCGTAACCCAGGCCGGCGGGAAAAGGCCAAAAAAGAAAGCCTGAATGTCATTTGACCACCCTAATACCAAACCGATTGACACCGCGGTCAAAAGGGTAAAAACACCGAAAATCATTTTTGGAAGTCTCTCGATAAATAGGGCATAAAGAAGTCGAAGGCCTAGCAAAAGGAAAAGAAGGACACCTGCAATCGCTCCGGAAACACCCAGCACTCCTTCTCCCAGGATCCAGGTGAGGAGAGCGGCAGCGATCGTAAAGACCGAATAGTAGAGGTTGGTACGATTTGTCGGTTGAAGGAAAAATAGGAGAAAATGAATGAGGACAAGAGGGAGAAGTAGGCCGATGAATAAATAGGCAAGGGCACGGCTGCGTTTCTCATACACACCGTGAAGGGGCTCTGGGACGTTCAACTCGCGCATCGCTAAGATCGCCAATCCGCGAGTAATCGGATCGGGGCTTTGCGTGGCCTCGGTGAGGGCTTGAATCACCTCGATCGTAGACCTTCCCAATCGTCCCAGTTCCAGAGTGGCGACACGACGCTGCCGAGGATCTGGCGATTGCGTCAGATAAATCAACGCTGTGGTTGCCTGGGATAAGCGAGGACCTAAGCGTAGGATCCAGGGAAGTTCCAACCGCAACGCTTGCTGAGGATGTCGAACTAGGGTCATCAAGACTGCATCCAGGAACCGATTTGTTGTGATATTGCTAGGACGTGAGTGGACCAAGCGAATCAGTAGGCGATTCACTTCACCCAGACGGAGTCGAATTGGGCCTTGACGGACCAAACCGACGGGCGTCACCGCCCGCAGTTCGCATTCTGCCTCCCTTAACGGTGTCGTAAGCTGATACTGGCCTAGCGGGTTACTTAAGGTAAGATCGATTAGAGTTCCCTTTTGATACAACTCCACAATGGCCGGATGGACAAGATTCCCCCGGGGATCTATCACTCGTCCACTCACGATCGTGGGAAAGATGAAATGAGCTGAGCTAGGGAGCGGTACATTCTGGAATCGGAACAATCCGTGAACCTTCGCCGGATAATGACGGGAAGTGATGTCCAGTAAATCCGCATTTTCAAAGTCCCAACATGCCAACAATCCCTTCGCATTCGGAGCAGGGGAGACGAACATAGACCGTCGAATTGCTTGGATCGTTCGAGCTATGGACCAGATTCGGATCTCGTCAATCCGACCGTGAAAATAGAACCAACGTCTTCCAAACCATTGCGCCGCTCCAATCCAATGCGCTTTAGCCCTCCCCAATGCGGGAAGCCCTCCATGCCAAGGTTTCTGCTCTAAAAGAACTCCATTGACCACCAATTCCAACTTACCCGGTCGACAGACCAAGGCTACATGCATCCATTGCCCTGGTCCCGCCACATGTCGAGCCATACATCGACAACGTGTCTTAGGGCTTCGGGAAATTACCCCGGCAAACAGCGAATCGTCGTTTATCAAACTGATGGTCAAGATTCCGTTCTCTCCATGGTAGCTGTAGATCGGTTGTGGCCGACTGGTAAACTCCTTCGAAGGCTGGACCCACATTTCAATCGTACAAGTCTGTAGACCTTGAAGAATATGGAGAGGGAGCTGAACGTAGGACTCGGTACCGAGTAATTCCAAAGCCCGATTGGTTGCCGGAATCTCTTCCGCCTGGGAAGAAAACATCCCTATCATCAGGGCGCAAAGGATACGAAGAAAAAAGAAGGTCCCTTCAAAAGGCAGAGAGGGATGAGCGCAGGAACTCCTTTTTCCCGACCATCGGCCGAGAACCCCGTCCATCCCTTGTTGCCTTTTCTCCCTTGGCCGCCGGATATGCATGCCGCAATCCTTTTCTTCCCTTCCTGTGAAAGGAGAACTCCTTTCTCCTTATTTTAGCCCAACAGAGGAGAAAGGCCATTCCTCTCTTCCTCTAGAGCCCCCATCCGAAAAATCAGGGGGTGGAAAGAAATGGATGAGGGGATGCCTGTGACGGAACAGCGTGAGCTATAGAGACCCACTGTCTTACGACGGTAGCCCCCTGGGCTTCGCAAGCTACAAGGGGCATGCTCTCCTCAGCGCGCCAGGCAAGAGGAGAGGGGTTACTCTTGAGGTAACTCGGTGCGGAGGATCTTCTCAGCTTGTTCTTGTCGGTAAGCCCGCAGAGCTTCCCGCAACTCAGGCCGTTCGAGAGCCAAGATGGCCACCGCCAGTAAGGCAGCGTTGATCGCTCCCGGTTTTCCGATGGCCAAAGTTCCTACCGGGATCCCACCGGGCATCTGGACCGTGGACAGGAGGGAATCCAATCCTTGCAGTGTCCAACCGACCATCGGAACCCCCAGGACCGGTAAGATCGTATGTGCTGCCAACACCCCGGCCAAATGCGCGGCTCCCCCTGCAGCGGCAATCAAGACTTTCAGTCCTCGTTCCTCTGCCCGCGCGGCATACTCGGCTGCTTGCTGCGGCGTCCGATGGGCCGAAAGCACGCGACACTCATGCGGCACCCCAAATTGCTTCAGGATCTGATGCGCATGTTGCATCGTCTCCCAATCCGAAGCGCTGCCCATCACGATTCCGACCAGCGGTTGTTGCGTTGCTTCTGTTTCGTTCATACCTCCTGATCTCCTATCTCGGGCATGACATCATACCGGGATCCACGGTCGAGTCGATCCGAATACCAAGCTTGTGACAAAGCAAAGGACAGAGCGGTCTGTCCTCAGGCCGCCGGGAAAATCTACTTCTTCCTTCGGTATGCTGAGTACAGTGTACCATACCTAAAAATTCTTTCCCTTGGAGGGTAGTTCTTCGACGAATGTCTTAATTTTTTGCGGTTTGAGTAGGGGAGACGATGGAGGAGGTGGTTTGGAGGCAAGAGGAGGAGAATTGGGCCATATAGCGTTGGCGGCGTTGGAGGACGGATTGGACGTAGAGGCGCGTGGTGGGATAGGAGATGTTTTGGAGGTTGGGGTTCGGGATGGGGTGGGGAGTGGTGTTGAGCTGTTGGTGGCGGCAGGACCGGTCGCCCAGCGGAGAACATTCTTCCGGCCGGCGTTGTACTCAGCCAGGCCGTAACATTCCGGACAGTCGGTGTTTTGGTAATGATGGATGGCCTGGGCCAGATACCAGGTGCCGGCAAGGACGTTCGTTTTTGGGTCGAAGAAGTTTTCGCGGGGGATAGGACCCAGCCTTTCGGCCACGGCCCATTCTAGGGCTACCGGTGCGGTCAACTGCATCAGGCCGATTTCTCCTGCTCGGCCAACAACATAAGGACGAAATCGACTCTCCCGCCAGATCACGGCTTTGATGAGGGCCGGATGGAGTTGATAGCGCTGGGCAGCCTGGAGGATCAGCGGGTCAAACCGGTCTTCCCACCAATGGGAAAATTTTTCGAGGAAAAAGGCCCCGAATCCTAAGAGAAGCAGACCGAGGAGCCCGACCCTCAGGCTTCGTTTCATTCGCCTTGAACGAAGTTGTCCTTGAACGCCTCTCACTTTTCCGGTCAGGGTTGTATCGGAGGAAAGAAGGCGGGTCGAGTCGAATCCGGTCGAATTTGTAAGTTCCTGAACATTAAGAAGAAGAGAGATCAGAATGAAAGGATTGGAGGCGAGTCGAGGGATGGGAAGTGTTGTGGGGAAGGCGATCGGCCGGTGGATCGGCTGGTTAGTAGTGGGAGTGGGTTGGGGGATCCTGGGATGTAGCCAGGCGGCAGTTTCCGGAGCGTCGGAATTGACCCCGAGCGGTGGGGTGCGGGATGAGCCGTTTGTCCAATGGATTTCTCATCAGTGGCTTCCGGCCAGTGAATTGGAGGGTTGTCAGTTATTGAAGCTGGTCGTGGATCGGGAGGGGGTTCCGCTGATTTTAACGGATCGAGGCGTGGCTCGGCCGGGGGCTCGGCAGTTGATGTTGGATCGGCGGTATCGGGTTTTGACGGGGCGTTGGGTGCATGATCTTTGTGTGGTGGAGGGCCAGCCGTTCTTTTTGTTGGACGATGAGTTTTTTTCGCCGGCGTTTGCAGGGGTGTTTACAGCGTCGTTTTCAACCGGTTCGTTTGATCGGTTTGCGGTGGCAGCGGATCGGACGGCGTTGTTGGTAGGGCGGACCAATGTGGTCTGGTTTCGGGCTCCGAATTTTCAACCGGTTCCGATGATTCCTCCATGGAAGGTTCGGCAGGTGGTGGCGGTTGGATTGGACTTTTTTGTGTTGACCCCGGATACGGTCTTTCGGGTTCGGGCTGGGAAACCTCAGATTTTTTTCCGGGGGGTAGGGATTCAGTGTCTTTCGGTGTGGACGAATCGGGTTTGGATTGGGACGACCAATGGCTTGTATGTGGTAGGGGCAAAACGTGGAGAACCGGTTCAGCCGTTTCGCTGGCGACTGCCGAATCGAGATGTCCGGGCGGTGCAAGAAGCGCCATCGGGGTTGTGGGTAGGGACGGCGCGAGGGGTATGGCATCGGACGCCTAAAGGGCAACTGCGTTGGTTTCATTCGCAGCGCTGGCTGCCGTCGGATGAGGTGGTCGATCTGG
>CAZBKV010000059.1:0-10000 GCA_964492575.1 uncultured Verrucomicrobiota bacterium
CCCTGACCGGGGGAGGGTCCGGCATGATCCTCCGTCACGGCAAAGTGGTCCTTACGTGGGGCGATCTCCACCGCCTTTATGATCTCAAATCCACCACGAAATCCATCGGAGTCACTGCGTTAGGGCTCGCGATTGGGGATGGGAAGATGCATCTGAAGGATAAGGCCATCCAATATCACCCTTCCTTAGCCGTGCCCCCGGAATCGAATCGGAAAACCGGTTGGATTCCCCTGATTACCATTGAACACCTCGCTACCCATACGGCCGGGTTTGAAAAGCCGGGCGGGTATACGCGGCTAGTGTTTCGACCCGGAACGATGTGGTCGTACAGCGATGGCGGGCCGAACTGGTTGGCCGAATGCCTCACGCTCGTCTATCATCAAGATCTAAAGGATCTTCTCTTTCAACGGGTCTTCGGCCCTCTTGGGATCACCGGGCGGGACCTGAAATGGCGGGAAAACATCTATCGTCCCCATCGAATCCAAGGGATTCCTCGTCGTGAATTCGGTTCAGGGATCTCGGCAAACGTCGATGCCATGGCCCGGATCGGCTATCTCTACCTTCGAGGCGGGCGTTGGAAACACCGTCAGATTCTTCCTCCAGACTTTGTCAAAGCGGTGGGAAGAACGGCTCCTTCGGTGGTTGGACTTCCGGAACGCGATCCCAAACGTTACGACAATGCCTCCGACCATTATGGCCTCCTTTGGTGGAACAATGCCGATGGCACCTTGCCTCACGTTCCTCGGGATGCCTTTTGGTCGTGGGGATTGTACGACAGCATTATTCTCGTCATCCCCAGTCTGGATATTGTAGCGGTACGGGCCGGACGTTCCTGGAAACGAAGACCGTGGGGAGGCCATTACGATGTCCTTCGACCGTTCTTTGAACCGATCGCCCTTGCGGTTCGGGATCGCAAAAGGTCAGTTCCTTCCTCTCATAAGTCGAACGTAACTTCACATCAATCGACCTCGCATCCTGTGTCCCATTCTTCCGAGACGCCGCCCTATCCACCCAGCCCGGTGATTCGCAGCATTCAATGGGCCCCTCCGGAGACGATCATCCGTCGGGCCCAGGGAAGTGACAATTGGCCGCTGACGTGGGGGGACGACAATCGACTTTACGCAGCCTATGGGGACGGTCGTGGATTCCGACCGTACGTGGAAAAGAAACTCAGCCTTGGCCTCGCAGTGATCGAGGGAGGACCGGAAACGTTTCGGGGCCGAAACCTGCGGGCTCCCACCTTAGAACGGGTGGGCGACGGTCCCAACGGTCCGAAAGCCAGCGGGCTCTTAATGGTCCATGGGATCCTTTATCTGCTGGTCCGAAATGTCGGCAACTCACAGATTGTCTGGTCCGCAGATCATGGAAAGACCTGGACCTGGTGCCGTTGGAAATTTACGACCAGCTTCGGTTGTCCTACCTTTCTTAATTTCGGTCCTAATTATGCCGGAGCACGGGACGACTACGTCTACATCTACTCCCCAGACTGCGATAGTGCCTACGAACGAGCGGATCGGATGGTCCTAGCCCGCGTTCCGATCAATCAAATTACAAACCGAGCTGCCTACGAATTTTTTGTCCGGCTGGAAGGCGGTCACCCCATTTGGACGCGGGACATCCACCGTCGTGGCGCGGTCTTTGTTCATCCCGGCCATTGTTACCGCTCCGGCATCACCTACAACGCTCCCCTCGGCCGGTACCTCTGGTGCCAAACCGGCTTGGGACAGGATCCACGATTCGAGGGTGGACTGGCTATTTACGATGCGCCGGAACCCTGGGGCCCTTGGACCACGGTCTTCTACACTTCCCGATGGGACGTTGGGCCAGGAGAATCTTCCTGTTTTCCAACCAAATGGATGAGCCGGGACGGGAAAACCCTCTATTTGGTCTTTTCTGGGAACGATGCCTTTTCCGTCCGAAAAGCCAGACTGGAGATCCGAACAAATGGAACAACGTCCTTGAAACCTCCGATCCATAAGCAGTAAAACCGAAGCAATGAGGTGGAAGCGTATGAAAACATCCGTCCTATCCCGTTGTGCCTTTGCGATTCTTGGCAGCCTGTGCCTTCTGGGAAGCGGTCAGGCGGCATCCAAACCGAATTTTGTATGGATCGTCTCGGAAGACAATGCCTGGCGGTGGATGCGCCTCTTCGATCCCCACGGGGCAGCTACCCCCAACCTTGAACGTATGGCCCAGGAGGGCCTGGTCTTCGAGCATGCCTTTTGTAATGGACCGGTCTGTTCCGTCGCTCGAACGACCTTAGCCACCGGGGTTTATGCCCCGCGAATCGGTG
Source organism: uncultured Verrucomicrobiota bacterium (assembly GCA_964492575.1). GTDB lineage: Bacteria > Verrucomicrobiota > Verrucomicrobiia > Limisphaerales > CAZBKV01 > CAZBKV01. The sequence goes on from CAZBKV010000059.1 coordinate 2,294, forward strand.
CCCAGTTCCATCGACGGTACAAATACGCCGTCCTCCCATCCAACTGGCACCTTTTCCCTTACTACCTCCGGCAAGCCGGCTACTATACGGCCAATCGTCGGAAAAAGGATTACAACGTCGTAGAAGGCCAAGGCGTATGGGATGAATCCTCCAAACGAGCCAGCTGGCGCCGTCGCCCCACCCCGGATACCCCGTTTTTCTACATGTTTTCCTTCGGAGTTTCCCACGAAAGCTCTCTTCATTTCCAAAAAATGAATCCCTCCACACTTCACACCGATCCTGCAAAAGTCTCCCTTGCCCCTTACCATCCTGACACCCCTCTTTTCCGCTATAGCTACGCCCGTTACCTGGACCAGATGAAGAAGGTGGACCAGACCGTCGGGCAAGTCCTTGAGGACCTCCGAAAGGATGGACTGTTGGAAGACACCTTCGTTTTCTACTTTGGAGACAACGGGGGCGTCCTTCCCCGAAGCAAAGGCTATCTCTATGAAGTAGGACTCCATGTTCCCCTCATTGTCCGGATCCCGAAACATTGGGCCCATTTAGTGCGAATCCCGCGGGGCACTCGAGTTCGAGGCTTCGTCAGTTTTTTGGATTTTGGCCCTACGGTCCTTCATCTGGCTGGCATCCCGGTCCCTTCCTACATGGATGGTCGTCCGTTCCTCGGACCAGATCTTTCCCTGGACCAAATCAATCGACGGGACGAAACCTTCGGTTACGCCGACCGGTTTGACGAAAAATACGACATGGTCCGCTCCCTCCGCAAAGGCCGCTTCAAGTACATCCGTAATTTCCAGGCTTATTACCCAGATGCCCTCCAAAACAACTACCGCTACCGAATGCTTGCTTACCGGCAATGGCGGGAGCTGTACCGAGAAGGCAAGCTGAATCCCGTCCAACGTCAATTCTTTGAACCCAAACCGGTAGAGGCTTTATACGACCTTCAAACCGATCCCTACGAAGTCCACAACCTGGCCGGTGATCCCCGGTATGCCCAAGTTCTCAAACAACTTCGACAGCGACTGGAACAATGGGAAAAAGATCTCCCAGACCTCAGTTTCTATCCCGAGGCCTATCTGGTCCAACATGCGATGGACAACCCAGTTCGGTTCGGCCGGGAACACCAGGCCGAAATCCGACAGCTCATCGACGTAGCCAATTGGAGTCTCCTTCCGTTCCCGCAAGCCGAATCGAAACTACGTCGTGCCCTCCAATCCTCGAACCCGTGGATTCGTTACTGGGCTCTGATCGACTGTGCCTGTTTCGGTCAAAAAGCTCGATCCCTCATTCCCCTTGCGAAGAAATGCCTCCACGATCCAGAACCTCTGGTTCGGATCCGGGCCGCAGAGTTCCTCGCTGTGGTCCATGCCGCCGATCCACGACCTGCTCTCTATCAAATCGTGAATACCTCCAAAGATCCTGTGACGATTGCCATGACCCTCAACACCATCGTCTTTCTCCGTGATCATCTAGGTTACTCAATCGATCCGAACCAACTTCATCCCCAAGTGGAGAACGACGGGGTCCAACGCCGAATGGAATACCTTGCTCAAGAAAATCCCTATCACCCCAACACATCCCGTTCAGAAGAACGGAAAGGGTAGAAAAAGCCCATTGCCTCGATGCGGTAATTTAATCTTATAGAGCGGCTTGAGGACAAGCCACCCTACCGACCCCTAGGTATTCGAAAGGGAATTTGGAAGGTAGGGCGCATTGTCCCCAACGCGCCAAGATAAGAAAATGAACAGATGCCTTTTTCGGACAAGCCCTACCGAACGCGGCTCTATCAACAACGATCTTTCCGACTCTCCTTTTCTCTGGACGATTGTTTGGTCGTCGCGACGAGTTTAAATAAAGAGTTCAAAGAGTGTAGAGAAAAGCCCGTCTGGGTTTTAAGGAAGAGAAACAACGGAGGGAGAAGGGCCGATGGAATGCCAAGTTCGACGGGCCACAATTGAGGATTTACCGGTGCTCCAAGCCTTGTGGCAACGGGCATTGCTGCCGGGCTATGCCCTGGAGAAACGGCTGACGGAGTTTTATGTGATTGGGCGTGGAGACGGAGTGATTTCCGGAAGCATCGGCGTTCGACGAGAAGGATGGCATGGACTGTTCCATTCGGAGGTTTATGCCTCTCCAAGAGAAGCAAATGCTTGTCGGCAAGCGTTTTGGGATGGACTGCAAAAGATTTTGCGGGGACAGGGGATTATCCGATTTTGGATGCGGGAACCGATAGACGAATTTTGGCAGCAGGTCGGCTTTGCTCCTGCAACCCCACAGGAACTTCAACGCTTGCCCCGCACGTTCCAAGAAGGACGGGGTCGTTGGTACACGTATGCTCTGACCGATGAGTCGGCGGCCGAAGAAGCCCTGCGGAAAGGCCTTGCCTTGATTCATGCTCAAGAAGAAAAAGAACGGACGCGGTGGGAACGGTGGGCTCGGTTCTGGAAGGCCATCGCCGTGTTGATCGCCCTGGGGTTTTTAGGCGCCGCCATCTGGCTCCTCCTTCATCTTCCGATCCGCCGTTGATCTCTCCTCAATCAGCCATGGATCACTAGCTGGATATTCTCCGGCAGATGGCGGGCCACTTCATTAACAACGTTCCCTTTTAGAAGTTTGACCAGGAGCTGACGGTGGGGGGCACCGAGGATTAACATATCCGCTCCTAAGGTAGCGGCTGTATCGAGAATGGTTGCTGCTGGATTGTCACTTGCGGTGTAAACAGGAATAACGGTAACTCCGTTTTTCTGTCCCCAGGCCAGCATGGTGCTCATAATCCGTGCTGCATGGGAATCATCCTTCCACGAGCTCGGCCCTAAGACCGAGGGCATCCCCGGAAGCCCTACCGCTACTTCATGGACGTACAGCACATAAAGGACCGAATTCCGCAGCTTGGCCTCTTCCAGTGCAAACCGAAGCACCGGAGTCAGACCACGGGCAGCCACAAGAATCGGCCGACCGGGTTCGGAGATAGGCTTGTAGGGAGGTACCTCTTCTGGGGCAATGCGTTCAGCCACCGCCGCCGGGACCGTCACCGTTCGAAGCCCAGCACGCCGTAACGTATACGTCCGTAACGCCAACCCGGATCCCACCACACACAAGGCAAAGAAGAGGGCATCGTTGTTGATTCGCGCAATCGTCAGCTCTACGGCTAGCAGGATCAGGAAGGTCAATCCCATAATCCCCCGCTCAAACCATCGCAGATCCAATCTACCGTTAAAGGTGCAGGAACCGAGATTGACGGTAATGGCGCCTACTACCCCAATCGCATAAAACCGGGCCAGGGTTTCTAGGTTGGCACCGGTAATAAACACCGTAATCACCGGTAGGACGGTCGCCAAAACCCACGGCCACAACGGAACCCCAAACCGATTCAGCCGGGCAAAATGGGAAGGCATCTCCCCATCCTTGGCCAACATGTAGAGAAGACCGATCTGCGCTGCAATGGCCGTGTTGACCGCGCTCAACAGAAGCAGCCCGACCACCAGCCCCACGACCATGCCGAAAAATCGGCCTGCCTCCGGGCCGAACCACAACATGGCATATTGCTGCCCCAGAAACCGTAGCATGTAATCCCGCTGTGCCACCGGATCCGGCGCCAGATCCTGAGGCAAAGAAAGCATGGCCCAACCCAAAAGAACCGTCCCCAGCACAACCTCTACCGCCACCGGCAAAATAGCAAACGTCGCCGTCCGAGCCACCCGTGGTTTGTCCATTGTCGCCCCCGGATCCAGTTTCATAACCCCGGTCAGATTCGCAATCGCCTCTACCCCACTTAACGCCAGAATGATCGAGACAAAATCCTTCCAATTGGTCAGGAAACTTGGCGGGGGCGGCTGAAGGTACTTCGTCGTCAGATACGGAAAACTCAACACAATGATGGTAATCACCACCGTTACGGTAGGAAAGGCCAACCAAATGGCCAGGCTTCCGGTATGACGGGGGCCGAAGTAGTTGACCGCACCGATCAGGAGAATAAAACCCACTGTGGCTGGAACAAGCCACTTTCCCGGAACCCCGAAGTAACTCATGGCCGCATTACAACTTAGCGCCGCCGTAACAATAAAATTCGCCACCAAAAGCAAGGCCCCGACCACAGCCAACAGCCGGCTCTGCATTCGAGCCGCCGAATAAACGCCACCCCCGTCAGGAAAATTCCGACAAACCAGGATGTAGTTATATCCTACTAAGGCGGTCAATAAACAGACGGCCACAATAATCGGAAAGGACCCATACCCTGCAAAAAAGAAGGCCAAACCAATCACGTAGGCCTTACTCGTCCCCCAATCCCCATACAGCAAGGCCGCCGCCCGTAACCAATCGACGTTTCTTGGTCGATGTTGCGTGCCCCCTTCCATTCTCTCCTCTATAAAGCCGCCTATACCCGCACAAGAACACAAAACCGCCGCACAAAGCGGCGTGGAAGCTCATTGTGCGGGCAATCCATTCCCTCGTCAAACGAGGAATCCCAATACAAGAATCGATAGGCTTTGTCCTGTCGCTTTTTGCTCAAGAATGCAACATTTGCCGACAAAAAGAATCCGAGGCATTAACTTGAGGTTTGATGCCAAAGAAAAAGAAAGACCCTTCCTTCGCCGAAAGAGAAGCCTATGAAAAAAGAGACCACAGGATTGGGATGGTTCATAGCCTCTTGCTGTATCATAGGCCTACTGGCTGGTCCAAGGATCCAAGCAGCCACGACCCAAGTGCAATGGATCTTAGAAGCCGAGGAGGTGCACCCCGGCGAAACCATCTGGGCCGGATTCCTTCTTCAGATGGCCCCAGGATATCACACGTATTGGCGAAACCCAGGGGACTCCGGCCTGGCCACGCAAATCCAATGGAAACTTCCCCAAGGAATTCAACCCGGTCCGATCCATTGGCCACCCCCGGAACGACTCAACGAAGCCGGGATCGTATCGTACGTCTACCACAACAAGACCATGCTCCTGGTTCCGCTCCGAATCGGGGCAGAGGTCTCGCCGGGCAACTATACCCTCCAGGCTAAGGTCAGCTGGCTGGAATGCAAAGAGTCCTGTATGCCGGGAGAAACGACCCTTACGGTTTCTCTCCGGGTTGGGGATCGTCACGTTGCCAGCCAATACGCAAAACAAATTGCTCAATGGCTAAAACGGCTTCCTCGTCGAGATCCATCGATCCCGGTTTCTGCTTGGTACATCGGCAATCCGAAGTCAGAAGAAGTTACGCTCCACATCGAAGTCCCGATTCAAAACGGCTTCCAGCCCAACGATTTCTGGGCTTATGAGTCCAAGAGCTTCGGGATTTCCACAACCGTAACCAACCTCGCAGTTCAAAACAGCAAGGTCCTCTTTGAAAAAATAATTTCACGCTACGACAGCACCTATCCAACCCGCATCGTCGGTCTCTTGGTTCAACGAAAAGGAGAAAACGGTCCACCGGTTCGAGCCGTAGAAGTCGAACTTCGACCCCAATGGAAGAGATCGAGCCCTGCCACGGCTCCTGCAACAACCTCTACCACAAATGCGCCATCCAGCACGAATAAGCTCCGATCCAGCTCTGCCCCAACCCAAACGCCTCAAGCCCAGGCCGCTCCAAGCCATTCCCTGCTCTGGATGTTGTTTCTGGCGTTCCTAGGCGGCATTATTCTCAACGTCATGCCTTGTGTGTTGCCGGTCATCGCCCTGAAAGTCCTCTCCTTCGTCCAACAAAGCCATCAGGAAAAACGACGGGCGCGAGAGCTGGGGATTATCTACGGGCTAGGCGTACTGGTCTCCTTTGTCTTTCTGGCCGGATTTGTCATCGGCATTCAAAAGGCCCATGGGGTAAGCGGCTGGGGAGTCCAAATGCAGAGTATTCCCTATCGGGTGATTCTCCTGATCGTCGTAACTTTGGTCGCTCTGAATCTCTTCGGCGTCTTTGAAGTCCAGCTCGGCGGGAAAGGAATAGAGACGGCCACTCGATTGGCCAGTCGGGAAGGAACAGCGGGGGCTTTCTTCAGCGGGGTATTAGCCACGGCTTTGGCCACCCCATGCACCGCGCCCTTCCTCGCAACTGCCGTAGGTTATTTCCTGACCCAACCGCCGTTAATTGTATTGTTGGCCTTTTTGGCCGTTGGGCTGGGTCTGGCAACCCCATTCGTCTTGTTAAGCTGGAATCCAGACTGGTTAAGGTTCCTCCCTAAGCCGGGACCGTGGATGAATCACTTTAAAGTGGCGATGGGATTTCCAATGCTAGGGGCGGCGGTTTGGATCCTCGATTTCACAGCCCCTTCCCTTGGCCCACGGGCCGTGCTCTGGTTAGGCCTGTTTCTAGTGATCCTTGCGTTAGCAGCATGGATCTGGGGTCAGTTCGTCCAGAGAGGAACCCGAAACCGCTCGCTCGCCATGGGCATCGCTTTCGTTCTGGTCGCAGGAGCGTACGCCTATATCCTGGAAGGAAAATTACATTGGCGTGCCCCGCATACCGCCACCCACCCGACGGTTTCCAGTGGACCAATTGAGGAAGGCGGGCTCCAATGGCATCCGTGGAGCCCGGAAGCCGTGGCTGCTGCTCGTCAAGCCGGTCATCCGGTACTGGTCGACTTCACGGCCCGATGGTGCTTGACCTGCCAATCTAACGAAAAACTCGCCATCGAAGTCGAATCGGTTCGGAAGAAGATTCGTCAGACAGGAACGATCCTGTTCCGCGCAGACTATACGGATTTCAACCCCCGTATCGCCCAGGAACTCAAACGATTTGGCCGCGCTGGGGTTCCCTTAGTCGTGGTCTACCCGGCTGCCACCAATCAACCCCCAATTGTCCTACCGACATTGCTTACCCCAGGGATCGTCATCGATGCCCTCGAACGAGCAGCCGGCTCTCCATAAAACAAATTTTTCTCTTCCCAATCAGTTGCGCTTCCAAGCCGTATGGCTAAAGTTAAGCCCTGTGAAAGTCAAAAATCAAAACCCAAAGCCCCAAGGAGGTGACGTATGACACGAAGAACCTGGTTATCGATTCTCACCGCGACGGTCCTACTCCCCTTCTTCACATTAGCCGCAGTCAAGCCTGGTGATCCAGCCCCTAATTTCCAGGCCAAAGACATCTTCGGAAAGGTCCATCGCCTCAGCGATTACAAAGGCAAGATCATCGTGCTGGAAGCCTTCAATCTAGGCTGTCCCTTCTGCCGAAACCATTACAAAACCGGCGCGATGCAGGAATTGCAAAAGCAATTTCGGGCCAAAGGCGTGGTATGGCTCCTGATTGATTCAGTCCATAAAGGCCATCCTGACTACGTGACTCCGAAAGAAGCCCAAAAGCTGTGGAAGAAATATAAGATCCAAGCCACCGCATGGTTGAAAGACACGGACGGAACGATCGGCCATGCCTATGGCCTGCGGACCACACCTCACATGATCGTCATCGACAAAAACGGAAAGGTCGTCTATACCGGTGCCATTGACGACCGTCCCAGTGCCCGAGGAGATCCCCGGACTGCCCGTAACTATGTCAAAGAAGTCGTGGAAGCCCTCCTCAAAGGAAAACCGGCCCCCATCCATCAAACCCGTCCCTATGGCTGCTCCGTAAAATATGCGAAGAAATAAACCTTCACCTTCCTTTCCCACCCGCGTCCTGGGGGATCCCAGGACGTTTTTTTGTGTGGAGTGACCATCAAGGATTCCGGCCAGCCTTATCGCGTTCGCTTTCAAGATCGCAAGAAAGATCGCCGGGCCGATGAGCCACCAGGAA
>CAZBKV010000060.1:0-9983 GCA_964492575.1 uncultured Verrucomicrobiota bacterium
GGCCGGGTTCCCTGGCTTCTTTCCGTCTAAGCTCTATCCAGTCGAACCAACCGCTCCCCAGCCAAAGCAAGGCCGCCACGATCGGTTGGTGCCAAACCAACCAGAGTGCAAATGCCTTGCAAAGGATAGAAAATGCCATCATGGCGGCAAAGTCCCCACGGTGTAACTCAACAGATTTCGGATGAATCGGATGTTATTCGGATCGTACGTTTCCATCGTTTCGATGTTGCGGTTCTGAAAAAATTCCGAATCGGCGATGACGACAAGGTGACCTTTCCCCACCGGGATGTAGACCATCAACGGCCAGTCGCCGTAGACACAAATCAGGGAAGCCTCCCGATTTCGAACCCGCATCGGCCAGGCACTGAAAAACGAGACCGGCTGCCCGAAAGCCGGTCGGTCAAAGAACCGTCCCAGAGGAATCCCTTCCACCGATAGCCCAAAAGCGTCCAAGAGCCGGCGGGAAGCCCATGCATGGAAATATCCACACGTCAACCACACCGTCCCTCCTCGCCTGAGAAACTGCTCGATCTGGCGAACCTCAGAACCCGTCAACGCCCGCCGTGGAGCATTCAGGATCAGCAGACGACTGCGCTGCAGAAACTCTGGTCGCCAATCCGCCAACTCGATGGGGAGCATCCCGTAGCGCATGAGGTTGATCGTCAGACCATGCAGCCCGGTCCCCATGCTGGAATGCTTCGAGGCCTCCGGTTCATGCGAAAAATCGATTAGGGCAACCCGTTGCCGACTGAACTCTGTGTTCCAAGGCAACAGGCCCGTGTCTCGATGGGCCCAGCTCGATCCAACGATCCAAACCACCAAAATCGGCCCGGCCACTGTAACAAAAAATCGACTTCTTGACCGGGTAAGAATCCATATTGCTAAAAGCAACGTAAGCCCTAACACGAGCCCGCGGCCGATTTTCCGATACGGCCACTCCCAGAGGGTGTCTTCCTCGCACAACCACGAAAGGGCCGATCGCAAAAGTTCATAGGCATGGGGCAAGGCATGATTGAAAAAGGCGGAGGTATCGCCCATCACCAGCACCCGTCCTTTGCCGTAAAGTTCGCCAGCTACCAAAACCAAATCTCCAAGTTGTTCCTCCGGTTGATATTTGAAATCTCCCAGATACCCTCGTTCCGGATCCGGCGTAAGCGCCCCCAAATCCCCATATCCAAACCGACCTATAAGGAATGGAACCGCAGGAGCCCGTACTTCCAGAGAAGCTCCTACGAGCAGTCCAATTCGGTTCTCCGCCGGATCCTGTAACAACGCAAACGGAGTGCCCTGTTTCATGCGATACGAATGGAACCAACCTTGGGGGAAGAACTGTGCTGAATCGTGATGGAGCCGAATATGGCACGGAGCCAGAAGGTCGTTGATGTGATTCCGGCCGTTTTTAATAAACGTATGGTCTCCCAGAACCAACAGCCGACCTCCGGCGGCTATAAACTCCCAAATCTGTTGCCAGGTCTCCGGATCCAACGGTTCATCCAGATTGGTAAACATGACGATTTGAGAAGAAGGATCGAGTTTTTTGGGGACTTGTTTGACCACTCGACCCTGACAGCCAAACAGCCGGGCATACTCCGGCAGAAAGCCGAACATCCCCCCAGCCGCTCGTCCAAACCGCGTATAATCCGGCTTCGAAAAGCTCACCACCCCTCGCTCGATAAAAAGAATCTCCCGCAGTTTCGGATGACGCCATGCCGTAGGCGGACAACAAAGGGCTGTTACTACCACGGCCAATCCTACCGACACTCCGATCGGGCCCCATTGCCGCCAAAATGTCCGGGTTGGTGTTGCAGAAGCGGTCCCTTCGCTACGAAAACCAAAGGCCAAACGGGGACTATGCAGAATGCCATACACCACCTCGTGCGCCACAAACGCAAACCCTGGATAAATCAACAATGGCAGGCCCCGAAGATGTTTCCATAACTCTACGATTCCGAACGGCTCTCGGAATTTTAACTGCCAGGTATAGTCCACCCCGAAGTCCACTTTCCGCAACAAAAGCAACAGAAGAAAAGCCTGCAGCAACAGGGCCGCCCCGGCCCAGCAAATCGTCCGCAGCAGGCTTGCCGGATCCCGGCTCCATTGCGCGATGGATAAGCAGAGAAAAAGGAGAAAAATCCCGGTCCCTTGATACGTGGGGCCTACATGGAAGGTCTGTCCAGTAATCCAACAAGTCACCGTATTCAACCCCTGGGTGAGGGTTTCCAGAACGCTGTATCCAATCGGGCTAAGAAAAAGGAAGAGGTACAGCGGCGTAAAGGCCAGGGTCCCACGAAAGAGGATGTGAGCCCGAGGGAGCTTTTCTACCCGGCACCAAACCCAGAAATAAGCTCCTAACCACAGGGCTAGATCTGCGATCGGGGGAACAAAAACCAAGGCCCGAACCGTCACGACGACAAGCACTCCTAAGGCCCCGACCGCCGTTCGAACCGACGGCCATAGAAAGGTCGGTAAGATCAACAGTCCTGCCAACCAGGCCGTCCGAACATGCCAGGGAATGTACCCCACCAGATCAAAGATCCAACCCAAGGGAAGAAGACAGAGAAAGAGCGCCGCGTTCTCCCGTACGCTTGCCCACCACCCTTGCCATGTCTTCTGCCCGACTGCCACAGATCCTTCCCCAAAATCCTGCGTTTTCTCCCGACGAAACCTTAGACCGCCCTATACGTTTCTCTTGGAGCCACGCCCCAGTGAATCACCTTTGCGGAAGGCAAACAAGTCGATTTCCGACCTTTTTCTCCATTTTTCAATCCGATTCCTCCGGTTCCATCGGGGCTAGAACCAGTCCAGCTAACGGCGGTAAGGTCAACTCCACCGACTGTGCCAGACCGTGATGCGGGATCGGTTCTGTCAAAAGAACCGGTGGATTGGTAACCCCGCTCCCTCCATACCTCGGCGCGTCGGTATTGAGGATTTCCTGCCATCGCCCTGCCCGCGGAAATCCGATTCGATACGGATGCCGTGGTACCGGGCTGAGGTTAAAGACCACCACCAATTCATCTCGTCCAGTTGCATCCTGTCGCACGAACGACAAAACCGATTGCTCTGCATCACGACAATCAATCCACCGGAATCCCTTCGGTTCATAATCCGTTTCCCACAAGGCCGGGTGGGCGCGATAAAGCCGGTTCAGATCCTTCACTAGCCGTTGGACCCCAATGTGGTAAGGACCTTTCTGCAACAGCCACCAGTCCAGTTCGCCGTTCTCGTTCCATTCGGCCTTCTGCCCGATTTCTCCGCCCATAAAGAGGAGCTGTTTTCCGGGAAAGAGCCACTGGTAGGCCAGCAGACAGCGCAGGTTGGCAAACCCTTGCCATTCATCCCCCGGCATCTTGCTTCGCAGCGATCCTTTGCCATGGACCACTTCGTCGTGAGAGAGAGGCAAGATGAAGTTTTCGCTGTAGAAGTACAGCATGGCGAAGGTCAGATCGTTTTGATGATGTTTGCGGAAGATCGGGTCACGGGAAAAATATCGAAGGGTGTCATGCATCCAGCCCATGTTCCATTTGAAAGTAAACCCTAAGCCACCGACAAACGGTGGCTGGGTCACACTTGGCCAAGCGGTCGACTCTTCCGCGATCGTCACGACCCCAGGATGCTCAGTATGCACCAGATGGTTAAATTCACGCAGGAAATCGATAGCCTCCAGATTCTCCCGGCCTCCGTATCGATTCGGAATCCATTCTCCTTCCTTCCGGGAATAATCCAAATAAAGCATAGAGGCCACCGCATCGACCCGTAGCCCATCCACATGATAGCGGTGGCACCAAAAGAGGGCATTGGCGGTAAGGTAATTCCGGACCTCATTCCGACCGTAGTGAAAAACCAATGTCCCCCAATCGGGATGAACCCCCTTGCGGGGATCTTCGTGCTCATACAAACAAGTTCCATCAAACCGGGCTAACCACCAGGTGTCCCGAGGAAAATGCGCCGGAACCCAATCCACAAACACCCCAATCCCCGCTTCATGAAGAAGATTGACCAAGTATTGAAAATCCTCCGGCGTTCCATATCGACTTGTCGGGGCATAATACCCGGTGACTTGATACCCCCAGGACGGATAATAGACATGTTCCATGACTGGGAGAAATTCCACATGGGTAAACCCCATCTTCAAAACATAATCCCGCAACATCGGTGCCAGCTCTCGGTACCCGAACGACTCGCCCAACCCTTTCTTCCGCCAGGATCCCAGATGCACTTCATAAATACTGACCGGTGTCCGAAGCAGATTGGTCTTTGCTCGATGGTGCAACCATGCCTCATCGGACCAGCGAAACTTCGTCGGGTTCCACACAATAGCGGCATTTTTCGGGGGAACCTCAAAGAAAAACCCAAACGGGTCGGTCTTTAAATACACGTTCCCCCACCGATCTCGAATTTCATATTTATATAAACTTCCTTCCTCTAATCCGGGCAGAAACAACTCCCAAACTCCCGAACTTCCCAGCCGGCGCATCGGATGATACCGGCCGTCCCACCGATTCCACGGCCCGACGACACTGACCCGCTGGGCATTCGGCGCCCAAACCGCAAACCGAACCCCACGCACCCCATCGACCTCCAAAAGATGAGCCCCTAGTTTGTCGTACAACCGACGATGAGTCCCTTCATTGAAAAGGTACAAATCCATCTCACCCAACGTCGGCAGAAACGAATACGGATCCCGAACCCGTCGTTCCCGCCCTGCAAAGTCCCGTATCACCAGTTCATAAGCATAAACCCGTGAGGCCTCCCGGCAGACACCCTCAAACAGCCCGATCTCATGAATGCGTTGCAAGGGAAACCGCGGCCTTTGGGGTTCATGAACCGGAACGACCTCCACCGAAACGGCATCCTGAACCAAAGCTCGGACCACCACACCTTTCCGGTCCCCTAATGGATGCATTCCAAGCACCCGATGCGGCTCGGGATGACGTGCCTCAACCAGGCTCCGAAGCTCTTCCTCAGCCAGAATCATGTGGCGTCATTGTACCGTCCCTTTCCCAAAGCAAAAGTCCGCTCTCTTCTTTTTGGCATCCGTCAATTTTCTGCCCCAAAGGGACAAAAAGGTAGGACGGCCTGTCCCCAGGCTACCGCAAATCCTTTGTTTCCTCTTTCGGCGCGCTGAGGACAGCGCGCCCTACCTCTCGAAATTCCCCCTTTCCGAAATTTTTCATTCGAGGGCAGTTATTTGACCGATGCCTTTGTTTTTTCTTTCCGAGGAAACTCGGGAATGATCTAGAGAATCCGGCTGAGTAAACCACGGCCCAAAAGAGGTGCCGCCTCATGGCGATAGTCGTAAAAGAATCGAGGCTTCCTTCCATCTTCGAGCGCTGGTGTAGCTCGCTCGTCAGAACGTGGAGGAGAAGGCAATAGAAGATCCATACTCCTTCTCTATCTTACATCAGACTAGTTGGCCTATTATTCCCTTACCGACTCGGCTTGTAGCCGGACCATTCTTGCTGGGCTAAGCGATAGTCTACTCTTTTCGATCCGAAAGGATAGCCGGCTTATCCAAAGACGGCTGAAAAAGCTGTTTTCTGTGCTGGAGGCAGCACAGATTGCCTTTTGCCCCTTCCGCTTCTGACATATTTTGTTTTTTCTTTCCTTCTTCTATTCATTATGCTAAGAGAAGATCCACCGCAGCTGTAGAAGGCTTTTCGCTGTCTGAGGAAAGGCATACCAAAAGAGAATAAAAGGAGGACATATGAGAGAAGCCTTAGACCGGTTTTTTGGATTTAGTGAATTAGGCACCAACCCAAAACGGGAGATTGCCGCAGGCCTGACCACGTTCCTCACTATGGCCTACATCATCTTTGTCAACCCGGCCATCCTGTCCGGTCAGATGATCGGAAAAGAGACCGGCATGGATTTTGGCGCCTTGACGATGGCCACCTGCCTTTCTGCAGCCATTGCAACCGCGATAATGGGATTGTTGGCACGGTATCCTATCGCCCTAGCCCCTGGAATGGGGGAAAACTTCTTCTTCGTCACTACGGTACTCCCCATTGCCGCAGCGACTGGACATCCGGAACCGTGGCGAGCTGCCTTGGGGGCAGTTTTTGTCTCAGGGGTTCTTTTCTTTCTGATCTCCCTATCTGGAATCCGACGTTATCTATTAGAAGCTCTTAGCTCGAGTCTCAAAAACGGGATTGCGGTGGGGATCGGACTCTTCATTGCCTTCATCGGTCTTCAAGGCGCTCAAATCATCCTGAAAAATCCAGGGAGCGGCGTCTCTCTGAACCCTCATCTGTTTGCTCCGGATCCTCTCCTGTTTCTAATCACCTTTACGGTCATAGCGGTGTTCCAAGCGCGGCGGGTCCGTGGAGCCATCCTTTGGGGAATTGCAATCGGTGCGGTTTTAGCCTGCTGCGCGCGATTGGTGGTGGATCATTTCCCAGCCCTGGCCCAATCGTCTTGGCTGAAGGGCTCCATGTTACTGACTCGATTTGAGTGGGCTCATGGGATTACGGCCGCCCCGCCATCTCTAGCCCCAACACTCTTCAAAATGGACATCGGTGCTGCGTTTACCACCCAGCTCATCCCGATCGTCCTGGTTTTTCTGTTCATGGATATGTTTGACACGATGGGAACCTTGGTCGGCGTGGCCGAGCAGGCAGGACTTATGCGAGGGCAAGAGCTCCCCCGAGCCGAAAAGGCCTTCCTGGCCGATGCGACAGGAACCGTGTTAGGAGCCGCCATGGGGACCAGTACGGTGACCAGCTACATCGAAAGCCTGGCCGGCGTAGAACAAGGCGGCCGAACGGGCCTGACCGCCCTCACCACAGCCGTCTTGTTTCTGGTTGCTCTGTTCTTCAGCCCGATCATCAAGATGATCGCTAGCTATCCTGCGATCACTGCGCCTGCTGTGGTGATGGTCGGGGCCATGATGATGCGGAACGTCACGAAAATCGAGTGGACCGATCCGACCGAAGCGATTCCGGCCTTTGTGGCCGTCGCAGGGATTCCGATGACTTACTCGATCAGTGATGGCCTGGCTTTGTCCCTCCTTTCGTATCCGGTCATCAAACTCCTTGCCGGTCGCGGCCGCGAAGTCCCCAAGACGATGTATGTGTTGGCGGTCCTTTTGATCCTTTACTTTGCCTTGGTGCGCAGCCGGTTAGGATAAAGCGGAAACCCATTCTCTCAAACTACAACAGGGGAGGGTGACGGGAAGCTTGTTTTTGTTCGGAACCCCGGTTCCAATGAGGGGTCTATGGGGAACGGAAAGTTACGGATTGCCATGTTGGCCCCGGCGACTTGGCCGGTGCCGCCGGAGGGGTATGGACCGTGGGAACAAGTGGTTTCGAACCTGACGGAAGAATTGGTCCGGCTGGGTCATGAGGTGACGCTTTTTGCCGCCCGAGGGTCGCAAACCTCGGCCAAACTAGTGGAAACCGTGCCTTATCCGTTTGGTCAGTGGCCGGAGGAGGAAAAAAATCGACCCCGGCGGTTTGATCCCCAAACCGGCTTACTGGAAGGCCCTCCCGATTTCCGAGCCCTGGAACAGATGCATATTGCGACCTGCATGGAAGCCGTAGCCTCCGGCGGATTCGACATCGTCCATTCCCATCTCCATGTGCATGCCCTGGTGTTTTCGCGGTTGATCCCGGTTCCGATGGTCTCTTCCCTTCATGGAGCAGCCTGGGTTCGATCGACGCATCCGATCTTCGACCGCTACCGCGATCAACCCTTTGTCTCTCTCTCCAATGCCGAACGGACCCTTAAGCCAGATCTCAATTACGTCGCCACTGTCTATAACGGTATCCGATTGGAAGACTTCCCTCTCTGCACGGAAAAGGAGGATTACCTTCTGTTTGCCGGTCGACTCTCTCCGGAGAAAGGAGCCGCCGAAGCCGTGCAAATCGCTCGGAAAGCCGGGCGACGCCTGATTCTGGCCGGGATGATCGAGCCGCAGTACCAAGACTACTTCGACAATCGGGTCAAACCGTTCCTTGACGGAAAACAGATCGAATATGTGGGGCTTCTTTCCCAGAAAGAGTTGGCCCCGTTGTATCAGCGAGCGGCTGCGGTGTTGTTTCCCATCTCGTGGTGCGAACCCTGTAGCATGGTAGGAATCGAGGCACAGGCGTCCGGCACCCCGATCATCGGCACCCGGTACGGATACCTGCCGGAACTGGTTGTGGAAGGCCGGACGGGTTTTCTGGTGGATACGATCGACGAGGCTGTCGCGGCGATTGGGAAGCTGGATCAGATTCGACCAGAGGACTGTCGGGCTAATATCGAACAGCGGTTCAGCGCCCCTGTAATGGCGCGGGGTTATGAGACGGTCTACCGACGATTGGTTGAAGAAGCTTCCATGCAAAGTCGGTAGAAGCCGCTGAGGAAACCGCGGAAGATCTAAAAGATCTTAGGGGTCCCTTCTTCCAGGAAACAGATTCGGTCTAAAAGCCCCTGTTGTTCGGCTAAGCGACGGAGTTCGCGAGGCGGATCGTCCAGATCCTCAAACGAGAGGCGGAAGGTCCCATAGTGCATCGGAACAAACCATTGGGCTCCTAAGTCCTGAAAACACTGCAAGGCATCGGCCGGGCCCATATGCACATTGCGCATTCCTTCCGGAGAATAGGCCCCGATCGGAAGCAGGGCGATCTCCGGATGCAGTCGCTCCCCGATTTCCCGGAACCCTTCGAAGTACGCACTGTCCCCGGCGTGATAAACCCGGCGGCCTTGGTGTTCGATCAGAAATCCGCCAAACCCACGATGATCATCGGCTAAGACCCTGGCTCCCCAATGCTTGGCCGGGGTGAGCGTAATCCGGCAACCTTCCCGCTCAAAGGTCTCCCACCATTCCAATTCCAACACGCGATCAAACCCCAATCCGTTGGTCAAACTCCCAACTCCCCAGGGAACGATCAGAATCTTCGGTGAGGGAAGTCGCCGTAGGGTCGGTTTGTGGAAATGATCGAAATGGGCATGGGTGACTAAGACCAGGTCCGCTCCCGGCATATCGAACATGTGGACACCGGGTTGGCGAAGCCTGCGAAGCAGAAAGAGCCAGTTGGTAAAAATCGGATCGATCAAGATGTTGAGATCGGTGAATTGGATCAGAAACGAGGCATGGCCGATCCAGGTAATGGCGACTTGGCCGGGTTCCAGCCGTGGGAAGGTTACCGGACGGATGGGGGCGTTACGCCGGCGCATCCGCAGCGGTTTGAGGACCATTTCCCGGAAGAAGGCCCGAGGGGCAAACGTTCCCGAAGGGGTAAGTTCTCGAAACGACCGGGGAAACCGCGGTCGTCGTCGCCGGCCCCAGGGCCAGGCCTGACTATGCAGAGGAACGTGTGCCACTGTCGCAATGTTGATTTGACGTTTTTGTAAAGATGCTTGTTCAAGGGAGAAGGTGCAAATTCTGTTTGGAGAAGGTTATGTAGATAACATTTGACTTGTTTTCTCCGTTTGCCTTCATGCTAATCTTATCATAAAATGGAGGCTACTATGGAAGAAGGATTAGAATCTGTCCTGCAAAAGGCATTTAACACTTATCTTCAGAAATCACCGGCCTTGGGCCAGGGAGTCTACATTGCCGAAGGGGCCGTGGTGGTCGGGGATGTTCGGATCGGTGACCATGCGAGCGTGTGGTATAACGCGGTCGTCCGAGCGGATCTCCAATTTATCGAGATCGGTGCCTACAGTAATGTGCAAGACAATGTAGTCCTCCATGTGACAGAGGAACTTCCCTGTCGGATCGGCAAATGGGTGACGATTGGTCACTCTGCCACCGTCCATGCCTGTACGGTAGGGGACGAAGTACTGATCGGGATTGGAGCGGTGGTATTGGACGGAGCAGAAATCGGTCCCCGAAGCATCATTGGAGCCCAGGCCTTGGTTCCACCTGGGATGAAGGTTCCGGAAGGCTCCCTCGTTCTAGGCGTGCCGGGCAGAGTGGTCCGGACCCTCAGTCAGGAGGAACAAGCCAGACTTCGTTCCTGGGCGGAGCACTACGTCCACAACGCCCGCTATTGCCT
>CAZBKV010000061.1:0-2017 GCA_964492575.1 uncultured Verrucomicrobiota bacterium
CCTTTTCATCCGCTGTGATGCGTTCAAACTGAAGTTCCGGTTTCAGGTCTTCGATGACTTTGACTGCTTTGGGCAGATCGGCTTTTTCGACGGTGAAGGAGATGTCGGTCACCGGGTTGGGGCCGGCTCGGCTGACGTTTTGGACGATCATATCCACGTTGATCGCCTGTCGGGCTAGGGCAGAGAAAATCTGAGCCGCTACGCCCGGCCGATCCGGCACGCCAAACACACTGACCTTTGCCTGATTGCGGTCCAGGCTGACGCCTCGAACCACAACGTCTTCCATGGTTTTGGTTTCTTCTTTCACGATCGTCCCTGGATTGTCGCTCATACTGGATCGAACCTCAAACACGACTCCAAATTTCTTGGCAAATTCTACTGACCGGCGTTGCATCACTTTGGCTCCGGTTCCGGCTAATTCTAGCATCTCATCATAGGAGATTTCGTCGAGTTTTTTTGCCGTGGGGACCACGCGTGGGTCGGCGGTAAAGACGCCTTCTACGTCGGTGTAAATCTGGCAAAGGTCGGCTTTGAGCGTGGCGGCTAGGGCGATGGCCGTCAGGTCGGAGCCACCTCGGCCCAAGGTGGTGATGTGTCCATCGGGGGTCTGGCCTTGAAATCCGGCCACGATCACAACATGTCCCGCATCTAGGTAGTTATGGATCTGTTTTGGAGTGATGTTGAGGATTTTGGCTTTGGTATGAACTCCGTCGGTGATAATCCCGGCTTGGGCACCGGTCAACGAAATGGCCGGAACCCCTAAAGCCTGTAAGGCTATAGCCAACAAGGCGATGGTGGTCTGTTCCCCGGTAGATAGCAAGACATCCATCTCCCGTTCGTTGGGCATGGGGGTGATCTGTTTGGCAAGGGAGATAAGATTGTCGGTCACCCCTTTCATGGCGCTGACCACCACCACCACTTGATGACCGTCCCGATAGAACCGGGCGACTCGGGCGGCGACGTTCTTGATGCGTTGGATGTCGCCGACCGAGGACCCACCGTATTTTTGAACGATTAAGGATTTGGGCCCGATTGCCATTTTCCTTTTTAGCTCTGCAATTTCTTTCCGGATTCGATTTGTTCCATGACCGCATCCAGCCGGGCCGGGACCACAACCGGCTCGTATCCGGCATGCCGGACCGCGCAGTCCGGATCTTTTAAACCGTGACCTGTCACTGTAGCCGTAATTACACTGCCTTCTGGGATTCGACCTTCCCGGACAGAGCGGATTAGACCTGCTAACGGAGCGGCGCTGGCCGGCTCAACAAAAATCCCCTCCGTGCGCGCCAACAGCTTATATGCATAAAGAATCTCTTCGTCGGTCACTTTGTCAATCCAACCGCCTGATTCCTGAGCGGCACGGACCGCGCCGTTCCAACTTGCCGGGTTTCCAATTCGGATGGCCGTGGCGATTGTTTGAGGGTTAGGGATGGGACGGCCTTCGACGATCGGTGCTGCCCCAGCAGCCTGCCAGCCACACATTCGCGGACGCGTCGGAACCATCCCCCGCTCCTGATACTCGCAAAATCCTTTCCAATAAGCCGTGATATTGCCTGCGTTTCCTACCGGCAAGAAATGGAAATCCGGAGCGCGGCCAAGTTGGTCACAAATCTCAAAGGCCGCCGTCTTCTGTCCTTCGATCCGGAAAGGGTTGATGCTATTGACGATTTCGGCTTTGCCGGTTGCTCCGATTTCACGGACCAGGCGAAGGGCGTCATCGAAGTTCCCTTCAATGGCAATCGTTCGGGCCCCATACATCAGGGCCTGGGCCAGTTTGCCAAGAGCGATTTTCCCATGGGGGAGGAGGACAATGCATTGAATTCCGGCCCGTGCGGCATAGGCCGCTGCCGAGGCGGAGGTGTTGCCGGTGGAGGCACAGATGACGATCTTTTTGCCGGCTTCCACCGCCTTGGAGATTGCGACGGTCATTCCCCGGTCTTTGAAGGAAGCGGTGGGGTTGAGCCCTTCGTATTTTAACCAAAGCTCGCATCGGGCTCCGATGGCCTGGACAAAACGG
>CAZBKV010000061.1:2027-9934 GCA_964492575.1 uncultured Verrucomicrobiota bacterium
GTGATGACCGGAGTCTTTTCTGATACCGGGAGGTAATCCCGGTAGTGTGGGATCACACCCGACCATTCCAGTCGATTCAGTTCTACTTCATTGAATTTTTTCATCGAAACTTTTCTCAAACCCTTCCTTCTTCGTAGCCTAGACCCCTTAATTCCTTTTCTTCTATTTAAAGCTTCCTCATTCGCATTCTTCCACCCGATAGAGCACCGGTTTGGCCCGAACCACCGAGAGCTTGGAGATCTCGTTTAGGGCCTTTTCCATGGCGGCATGTTTGGCATGATGGGTCATGAAGATCAACGGCACTGTTGGCCCTGAATGGTCTTCTGGTTGAATCACCGAGGAGATGCAGATCCCCAACTCCCCAAACACGGCCGCAATCTTCGCCAAAACCCCAGGACGATCCACGACCTGAAACCGAACGTAATACCGGGAGAGGGTCTCGCCGATCGGGAGCACAGAACCGTTTTCCTCATGCTGGATAAAGGCCGGAATCCGGCTTGGGGTTTGATGTTTGAGGTCCAGCGCCGCGTCGGCAATGTCGCTCAGTACGGCACTGGCCGTAGGATCCTGACCGGCGCCTTGCCCATAGAATAAAGTATCCCCCACGATGTCGCCTCGGACGTAAATGGCGTTAAAGGCTTCTTGGACGTTCGCCAGGGGATGCTGATTCGGAACCAGGGCAGGATACACGGCGACCTGAATCACCTTTTGCCGGCTTCGAATCTGTTTGACCACGCCAAGGAGTTTAATGGTGTAGCCGAGCTGGTCGGCAAATTGGATATCGATGGGGGAGACGTGACGAATCCCTTCCCGATAAATCCATTCCGGTCGAACCCAAAAACCGTGAGCTAGGGAGGCCAAAAGCCCAATTTTGTGCAAAGAATCGTATCCGTCGATGTCCAGGGAAGCTTCGGCTTCTGCATACCCCATTTCTTGGGCCTTCCGAAGGGCTTCCTCGAACGGTTCCTGATAACTCTTCATGCGGTGGAGGATGTAGTTGCAGGTGCCATTGACGATCCCGTAAATCCGCTCGATTTGATTCCCAATCAACCCTTCCCGAAGGGCCTTAATAATCGGAATCCCTCCCCCGACACTCGCCTCATAGTAAATATTCGCATTATGTTGCCGGGCCGCAGCAAACAGCTCTTCTCCATGGGCCGAAAGAAGGGCCTTATTTGCGGTCACGACCGGTTTGCCGAGCCGCAGAGCCGTGAGGACCATCTCGCGGGCGGTCGTGGTGCCACCGGCTAGTTCGACAACAATATCGATATTTGGATCCTCCACCACCTCCCGCCAGTCGGTAGTAAGGAGGTGGTCCGGGATGGTCACTCGTCGTGGCTCATCCAGGGCCTTGACCGCGATTTTGACCAGCCGGACCTTGACACCCGCTCGGGAGCTGAGGAGGGAACCATTGCGTTTTAGTGCTCGATAAACTCCTCCCCCTACCGTTCCGGCACCGATCATTCCAATTCGGACCTCGTCCATATGACGGCATCACCTTGTCGAACTGTTTCTCCCTACACAACAAAAATTCTTAATCAGATTGCCGTTTCAAATCGCCACTCTCATCCACAGCTTTTCTGTAATTCGTAAAGTTTTTAATGTTTTTAGCCTTAGCACAAAAGCCTCCCTTTGTCATACGGAAGCAGGGGCTTTTCTGACAGCGGCCGGAAAAGGAGATTCCCTGAGAATGGAACAGCCGTCGTTAGACAGTGGATCTTTCTTGTCGCGGTGTCACTACGCTATCATCACCATCCCGTTGTCGTGGTATGACAACGTTACATGTCGCACCCTTGCGTCTTTTTCCACGCTCTGACGAGCATAGCTACACCAGGGATCAAAGCCGAAAAGAGGCTTTCTTCCCAAGTGCAGCTACCGCCGTGAGGCGGTGGAAACCCTTCAGTTTTTTCATTGCTTTTTTGTATCCCAAGACTACGATGAGGGGTATGCTGGTATCAATTCCCAAGGTTATAAGGTTGTTCCTCAAGCAGGCTGTTCCGTTAGGAGGATTTTTGCTCCTTTCGGTTTGCTGCATGGCCTCCGGCTCGGTAGCGTCCCGGTCGTTTGAAGCCCAAGGACGACTTCTATGGTACGATACCTCTGTTCCCTCCAAACCGGGGCAACCCTATCAGACCGTGGCTTTCCACGTCTGGGTGGATGGATGCCGATGGTTGATTCAAGTAGAACGGATTGTCCCTGGATCCCGAGATTCCGTGGTGACCTATGGCTCTGACGGCAGCGGAGATCTGTATATGACCATGAAGGTTCCTCCGGAAGCCGTTAGGCCCAATCCAGGAGAGTCCACCAATACCCTAGAATGGAAGAGGATGCTAAAGGCTGCCGAACGAGGAGAAGTTGCAGACCCTGCAGAGGTATGGCCGAATCGACCGTATCCATTTTTCCCTGCCCTTTATGGCACAACGTTTCTTTGGTTGATGTTTTGCTCCGGTTGTACCATTCCCAAGACCGTCTTAACCACGAACCTTCCGTTTTGCTTTTTCATGGATGGTACGGCTCATCTTCGCCTTTCCCTCAAATCCGAGCTGCGGCGACATCCGAAAGATCCATTCCTGATTACCGAACTAAAGGCCTACAATCCAGGTTACTCGGTGGATCCTAAAGGGAAACGCTATGAAAATCCTCCTCCCTTCAATAAGCCGTGGGTATTTTTCCATTATCGCGCTCTAGAGTTCTCCCATTGGAAGGGCATTTACGTTCCTAAGCGATTTCTTTGTGAATGGTACGCTTATGAGAGGGCCAAATCTTCCACAAATCATGTGGTTGGCACGAACAGTCCCCTGGTCCGGGTAAAATGGCGATGGTTCGAAGGGATTACAGAAGAATTAAGGCCGTTAAGTCACCCTATTACAGGCCGCCCACCGCTGGATGGTTTTTTCGCCGTTACGGATCATCGTGCGGAGAAAATGACCGGCGGGAAACCGATTGAGTATTTGGTCAAAAACGGGGAATGGTGGCAGACCAATGAGCCGCGGTTTCTTAAGGCTTTAAAGACGCCGGGTGAGCTGATTTTGGCAGAGCATAAAACCACTCCCTCCCCCAAACATTATCGAGGTGTCCTTTTAGCCGTAATCCTCTTCAGCGGCCTTCTGTATGCCTTCTTTGCTTGGTACAAAGCCAAACAGAGATCTCAACAACAAGGAGGATCCCGTGAGGAATAGGAAAACATGGGATCATCGGGTTTTCTTGCCGTGGAAGAATAAAAGGGACTGGCGGCTGGTGAGACGAGGCGTAAGGGTACCTGTGGAGTAATCGTTCTTTGCTCTGTTGCCAAAAACCAATGCGCTTGTTTAGAAGAGATTTTCTATTGCGTTCTTTCTACCATCCAATCTATTGGATCATTCTTTTCTTGATCCTGTTCGCTGCCTTTATTTTGTGGACCGTTCCTCTTGGGTCGATTTTGGCGATTATTCGTGATGAAGGGTATGAACTAATGAAGGCATTCATGTGGAATCAAGGTTTTTCTCTCTATCAGCAGATATGGAACGATCAGCCTCCCCTTCATACAGCCCTTTTGGCAGGCTTGTTTCGTGTCTTTGGCCCGTCGGTTTTGGTAGGACGTCTACTGGCTCTAGGGTTTACTCTGCTTTTACTTGGGGCTTTAATGGATTGCGTACGGCGATCGGAAGGAATCGCTACAGCTCTTGTAGCGGGGATATGCCTTTTGATAGCCCCGCAATCATTGCCTCTGTTTTTAAGCATCATGCTTGAGGTTCCAACCTTTGCCTTGGTGATGTTGAGTGCGGTTTTGCTCTACAAATGGGATCCAAAGAAGAACGGGATTTGGCTGGTTGCATCCGGACTTGTTGCAGGAGTATCTCTGATGGTGAAACTAACCGGAGCCTTATTTTTCCCAGGGTTAGGATTAGAGATTTTCTATAAGGTATGGAAAAGTTCTTCCCCTAACCGGTTCCGTCGGTTTATCATAGCGATGTTTTACTGGGGCGTTCCTGCTTTGCTTGTGGTTGCAGGAACAATTCTCCTTTTTCCGGGTATCTCTGTGGACCAGTTGTTGGTTCCGCACTTCTCGAGGGCTGTTTCTGAGGCCTCGGATGTGAGCAAGAGATTTTCACCTTCTCTTTGGTGGTCTTTCTTCTTTTATTTGTGCCTTCCGGCTTGTCTAGGGGTGGTCTTACGGATTTGGGATCGTCGGCTCTTGACCCTTCGGGTGCCTCTGCTTTGGTTTGGGACGGTCTTTATTGCGCACTGTTTGCATCGTCCGTTTTGGGACTATTATTTTCTTCATTTTGCAATCCCGCTCGCTTGGCTGGCAGCGGTAGGATTTAAGGAGCTTTTCCTTCATGCAGAAAAGGCCTTCGAAAAAGCCGATTCTTCTATTTTGCAGCGCCTTTTATGGATCGTGACATTGAGCGTTCTTTTCGTTCTGACCCTTAGCAAAGGAGGATCTTTTTGGCTCCAGCAATGGCGGAGTCTTCGTTTATCTCAAAAAATTGATGAATCCATTATGGTCAAGACTCTTCAAAAATACAAAGACCGGATTCATTGGGTCTATTCGGAGCTGCTGTATTTTCCTTTTTATGCTGGTGTAAAAATTCCTCCTGAGCTGGTTGTTCTGTCCTTTAAACGTAGGGTGGTCATGCATTGGACTGCAAAAGACGTGATTCATATTTTAGAGCGTTATCGGCCGGAATTTGTCATTCTTTTGGCTCAAACAGCGGAAACCCCAGAATGGGAACACTTTTTGCGGAATTACAGTTTTTTGGATACGCAAGGATTGTATGTTATATTTGTTTCCAAAGAACGCCTTCCCTCTATATCTTCTGTTAACTAGCTTTTTAAGGCGAACAAAGTCGAGCGCTTTCTTGTGTCGCCTCCTTTGGAAGTAGGGTTGAAGCCCTTGCGGGAAATTCGGCCGAGATGAATGTTGGGGATGCCTTTGAGGGATCAGAAATAAAGGCACTTGTTCAGCGCCTTCTCATGCCGCTGGTTGCATTAGCACTCGAAGCCGAAATTCCGTTCCCAAGTGGGGCTGCCGCCGTTAGACGTGGACCTTTCTTGTTCACTACGCTATCCCAGCATCGCGCATCCCGTTGTCACGCTGTTGACATCCAATTCCACGCTCTGACGAGCGTAGGTACATCAGTGATCGAAGTCCAAGGAGGGTTTCGTTTCCAGGAGTAGCTACGGCCATGAGGCCCTGGATCTTTTCTCCCCTTGGGTGTAGCTGACTCATTGGTACGTCAGGGAGATTCCGCTTAGGCATTGAATCTTTTGCTTTTCTGCAGGATGTTGGAAGGGACACGAGAGAGATGATGCCAGAGTCTGACTTAAATGAGAAAGAATCTTTGCCGTCGAAGTCGGCGGTTCGACCTAGACGTCGAGGGGTTCGATCGGGGAGTGCCTCGCTTCGTTCTCCCCAAGCTGCGGAGGTGGTCTCCACCTCGAAGCCTTCCGAGACCTGGGATGGGCAAATTGTACTGTTGTTTGCTTATGATATCGCGAACGAGATTGAGGTCGAGGAGATTCAGCAGATTCTTGGGCAGCCTGTAAAACCTTATGTGCTGGAAGGGACGCGGCGCTCTCCCCAGTATCTTTTCTTTCAACGGCATCCGATGGCTCAACTCCCAACGCTTTCTCTTTCAACCGCCGGGGGCACGATTCCTCTGCAATGTCAGGTCAAGATTCTTCCGATTGGAGCGATTAGTCTGCGCATGAGTTATCGTTTCGAGAAGAAGTCCCTTTCAGAGATCGAGGCGCTCTCGGAGGTATTAAGTTCTTCCACTTCATTAGCCCGGCAGGGGGTTCGGTTGGCCGAAGCGATTCGGGAAGATTTAGGCGCTCATTGCCTGGGTCCGGCGCGTCGAATTCATCCCGATGAACCGTACACGGTGTTCTGTCTTTACACGCCGCAGGATCGGTCGGGGTTTGATGCGCATCTGTGGCTAGAGCAACATCGGCGGGAAGTGGCCGGGTTGTTGGCGGATGAGGAGGCGGTTTTGTTGAGTGATTATGAGGTTCGGGAACGGACGGCGAAGGTGTTGCAGTTTTATCGGGAAGATCTGGCGGTAATCGATTGGGAATCGGCGTTGTTGATTGATCAACCTAGTGGATTGGAGGAGGTGCTATATGTTTTGGAGCTGACCAATGTGCAGTGGGTGGAGTTGGAGGCGTATGATCGGCTTTTGGATAATGCGTTAGAGGGGGCTTATAGCGTGGTCTCAGGGCAACGGATTGGTCGGTTATCGCAAGAGGTTCTACGGAAGCTACGGGAGGTGCGGATTGATCTGGCGAAGGTGCACGATGAGCTTTCGAACATTACGCGGTTTTTGGGGGATTGGTATTTGGGGCGGGTGTATGCGGCGGCGGCTTCACGGTTTCAGTTACCGCATTGGCAGAGTACGCTGAATGAGAAACTGCAGACGGTAAATCATGTGTATGAGATTTTGAAGCATGAACGGTTGGATCGGGTGATGTTGGTGTTGGAGGTGGCGATTGTGGGGTTATTTGTGTTGGATTTGATTGTGTATCTGTTTTTCCACTAACGTTAGCGAAATAGGGGAAAAGAAGAGTGGCACGCCGGGAGGGACTCGAACCCCCAACCCTCTGATCCGAAGTCAGATGCTCTATCCAATTGAGCTACCGGCGCACCGCCACTAATCCATCTACTGCAAAACCTCGCAAAACGCAACCCACCTTTTTGGATTTTTTCGAGGGATAAGAACCATTCCCCGGCCGAGTTAAACCGACATAATTTCTTCTTCCTTTCGTTTGAGGTGATCATCAATTTTGCCCACAAATTCGTCGGTAATCTTTTGCAATTCTTTCTCGGCCTGCCTCTCCTCGTCTTCGGGCAAGGCCCCATCTTTCTTTTCCTTCCGAAGCTGTTCCATGGCCTCCCGGCGGAGATTGCGAATCGCCACCCGTGCTTCTTCCGCCATCCGACGGACCACTTTGATGAGTTCCTGGCGCCGTTCTGTGGTCAGTTCCGGGAAGACGATGCGAACCACTTTATTATCCACGACCGGAGTTAGGCCCAGATTGCTCTTCAGAATCGCCTTTTCAATGGCCGGGGCCAGGCTGGCATCCCAGGGTTGGATCAAAAGCAATCGGGGCTCAGGGGTCGTAATCGAAGCAATCTCTCGAATCCGCATCACCGCTCCATACGCCTCGACCTGGATGTTTTCCACCAGGGCCGTTGAGGCCTTTCCGGTTCGAATCCCCGAAAGCTCATGGACAAAATGTTGCTCGGCTTTGATCATCCGTTCTCTGACGTCTTTTAGGATTGGTTTGACCGGCATGGTTCCTCCCTTCTTCTGGTTTACGGGCTAAGGTTATTCAACTTTCTTTATCTCGTCCATCCGTCACAATCGTCCCCACCGCCTCGCCCAGGACGACGCGGCGGATGTTACCCGGCTGAAAAAGATCAAACACAATTATGGGCATCCGGTTTTCCATGCAAAGGGAAAAGGCAGTGGCATCCATGACTTTTAACCCTCGTTGAAGGGCCTCCTGGTAACTGATTTGATCAAACCTGCGGGCCTGAGGATTCGTCTTGGGATCCGCATCGTAAATCCCGTCCACCTTCGTCGCCTTCAACAAGACCTCTGCCCCGATCTCCGAAGCCCGCAACGCCGCAGCCGTATCGGTCGAAAAAAACGGATTGCCGGTCCCTCCGGCAAAGACTACAACCCGACCTTTCTCCAGATGCCGGATTGCCCGACGTCGAATAAACGGCTCAGCGACTTGGGTTACTGTGATCGCACTCTGCACCCGCGTCGGTACCCCGCATTTCTCCAGTGCATCCTGTAAGGCCAGGGCATTGATCAGAGTCGCCAGCATACCCATGTAATCCCCTGTGGTTCGGTCGATTCCCCGTTCACTTCCGCTCATGCCTCGGAAGATATTCCCCCCTCCGACGACCACGGAGG
>CAZBKV010000062.1:0-9933 GCA_964492575.1 uncultured Verrucomicrobiota bacterium
AGGTGGTTCTTGGGGCGAGGGATAATTGACATCGGAGAGAAGTTATAACAAGCGAAGATTTCTCCACTAGATCCCAAAGTTTGAGCGAAGCAATGGGATGGGAGAAAGGTAAGGTAACGTTTCGGGAGGGTAGGCAGAAAGAAGACTCAAGGGGATTGGATGAGGTGGGAAAAAGGGGTGTGGGTTTTA
Organism: uncultured Verrucomicrobiota bacterium; assembly: GCA_964492575.1. Taxonomy (GTDB): domain Bacteria; phylum Verrucomicrobiota; class Verrucomicrobiia; order Limisphaerales; family CAZBKV01; genus CAZBKV01. The sequence continues at coordinate 190 of CAZBKV010000062.1, forward strand.
CGCTGGTGGAACTGTTGGTGGTGATTGTCATTATTGCGATTTTGGCGGCACTATTGTTACCAGCAATCAGCCGAGTCAAAGCACGGGCCCAAGCTGCAGTTTGCTTGAACAATCTGCGGCAATGGGGATTGGCCACGCAGCTCTATGCTCTGGATCATGGGGATTTTCTTCCTCCAGAGGGAGCTCCAAACCCTACGCTTCATGCCCGAACCGGCTGGTATATTCAGCTTCCGCTGGAGCTGGGTTTGCCGCCGTATACGGCGATGCCATGGCGGACGAATCCGGCTCTCACCCCGCGGCGTTCGATCTGGATCTGCCCGTCCAATCCACGTCGAAGCAATGGCCGGAATCTTTTCCATTATTGTCTGAACGAGAATGTGAACGGGACAGGGGATCAGAACCGGCCGATCCGCCTTTCCAGTGTTCGGGAACCCTCCACGTTGGTTTGGTTATTTGATTCAAAAAATCGGCCGGCGGTCGGATCGTGGAACTTTGCGCATACCAATTTGCATCGGGCCGGGGCACAGTTCACGTTCTTAGACGGGCATGCGGCTTGGTTTCCGGCCCGAGCGATTCGAGATCCCCGAACCGGGCGCCCCCCTGTTCCGCCCCAAGGGCTTCGGTGGTGGCCTTAACTTAAAAGAATAAACAACATCACGGAGGATCGGGTGAAAGGAGGGAAAACGACGGGACAAACAACCGGGCAAGGGAGACCACTCTCTGGACGGGAACGATTTATCCAGGCCTGTCGATTGGAACCGGTGGATCGGCCGCCGGTCTGGCTCATGCGGCAGGCGGGCCGATATTTGCCGGAATATCGGGCGCTACGGAATCGATATGGTTTTCTCAAACTCATCCGGAATCCTGAGCTCGCCACAGAGGTGACCCTCCAGCCGATTCGACGATTTGGATTGGATGCCGCTATCTTATTCAGTGATATCCTCGAGGTAACCGCTGCCTTGGGAGTATCGTATCGGTTCGAAGAAGGTCGAGGAATTGTCCTGGACAAACCGGTCCGGGAGATCGAAGCCATCCGACGGCTTTCCCCTCAACAAGTCTCCCAAAAATTGCAACATCTTCCAGAGACCATCCGGCGCGTGCGCGAGGCACTTCGAGACCAAACTGCTTTGATCGGATTTGCGGGCGCCCCCTGGACATTGGCATGTTTTTTGGTCCAAGGGGGAAGTGGCGTGGAGAAGGCAGCTGTGGTTCAATGGGCTCAAACCCATCCCCAACTCTTTACGGAGTTGGCAGAGCGATTGACTGAGGGGGTGATTCAATGCCTAAAGCTACAGATCGAGGCCGGGGTGGATGCCGTGCAGCTTTTTGATTCCCTGGCGGGAATAGTTCCTGAAGAGGTCCTGGATGAACTGGTCTTAAGATGGGAACGACGGGTGATTCAGACGATTGGTCATTCGGTGCCTGTGATTTTGTTTTGTAAAGGAGTCTATAAATGGGACTGGCTGGGAGCCACAGGAGCGGACGTGTTGAGTGTGGATACTGGAGTCGATCTGGCAGTAGCAGCCTCAGAGATCTCTGCTCAAATCGGGTTGCAGGGCAACCTGGATCCGGCGTTGCTGTTGCAGGATCCTCCGGTAGTTCGGCAGATGACCCATCGTCTACTCGAACGCATGCGCGATCGAAGGGGATATATTTGTAACTTGGGGCATGGGGTTCCACCGAAGGCACGACTAGAAAGCGTGGCTGCGTTAGTAGACACTGTAAAAGGATTTGTATGAACAAGCGTCTTGAAGTCGACTTGGAGTTGATCCGGAAGTACAACCGGCCGGGGCCGCGGTATACCTCTTATCCTCCGGCAACCCAATTCCGGGCAGAAGTGCCCTGGGATGCGGTGACTCAACGGATCCTTGCCGCCAATCAAACCTTGCGTCCCCTCTCCTTGTATTTCCACATCCCGTTTTGTGAATCCCTCTGTTGGTTCTGTGGCTGTACGACGGTGATTACTACCAGCCGGGACCAAAGTGCGGTCTATATCAATCGGCTGATCCAGGAAATGGATCTAATGCAACAGTGGATACGACCGGATCGGCCGGTAGTCCAGGTCCATCTAGGAGGAGGAACTCCGACGTTTTGTCCGCCGGATCAACTGGCTCGACTTTGCGAAGCAATGCATCGGCGATTCCAAATTATGCCGGAGGCGGAGATGGGGGTAGAGGTTGATCCGCGACGGCTTACACGGGAGCATCTACGCGTTCTTCGATCGTACGGCTTCAACCGACTCTCGTTAGGGGTGCAAGATCATAATCCCGTCGTTCAGAAAGCGGTTCATCGAATCCAGCCGCCGGAGTTGACGCGCCAAACCATCGAATGGGCTCGGGAACTCGGCTACCGCTCGGTGAATATCGACCTGATCTACGGCCTGCCCTGTCAGACGGTCGATTCCTTTGCCAGGACGTTAGAAGAGATTCTGGAACTTCGCCCGGAACGGTTAGTGGTATTCAGCTATGCCCATGTTCCTTGGATGAAACCGGCTCAGAAGATCTTAGAACGAACTGGATTGCCTTCGCCTGAAGTGAAACTTCAACTACTGAAGCTCTCCATCGAACGGCTGACCCAAGCCGGATACGTGTATATCGGAATGGACCACTTTGCCTTGCCGGAAGACGAGTTGGTTCAGGCTCAACGGAACGGCACCTTGCAGCGAAATTTCCAAGGCTACAGTACCCACGGCGAGGCCGATATTTTGGCCTTCGGGATGTCCGCGATCTCCCAAGTGCCCGATGCGTATTGGCAAAATCAAAAAGAGCTCTCGGCTTACCAAAACCGGATCGATGCCGGACAACCGGCTTACCTCCGTGGGTATCTTCTCTCCAAAGAAGATCAGCTCCGACGAGCGGTCATCATGCAAATCATGTGCAACTTAGGTGTGGACTATCAACGGATCGAACAGGACTGGGGCATTCGCTTCTCAGAACATTTTGCCCGCGAGTTGGAAGCCCTGCGAGAATTAGAGCAAGATGGCCTGGTCCGCCTCCAACCCAACCGACTGGTTGTCACCGATATAGGCCGGCTTTTGGTCCGTGTGGTCGCAATGACCTTCGATACATATCTTGCTTCCGGACCAGCCCCACGCCATGCGATGACCGTATAAAACCCCATCCCTCCAGGGCCTATTCCTTCCGCCAGCGCCGATGAATCGACCACCATTGATCCGGATAGGCCCGTATCTTCTCCGCAATCCAATCTGCCAACTGTTGGACCAACTCCACCGTCACTGGCGATTCCCGCCGCCTTGCCTCCGCCGGCACATGAATCGGATCTTCCAGATGCACTTCATATCCTACCCCTCTTGAACGCTTGATCACATAGGAAGGTACAATCACAGCTCCTACGCGCGCAGCAAATCGGACCGGAGCACTAAACATCCGCGTCTGTTGCCCTAAAAAATTCACTTCCACGCTTTCCGCTTTCCCCGGATACAAATCAAACGCAAATAACACTACCCCGCGCCTCTGTAACAGCCCCACCGTCTTTCGAGCTGCTGTGGTCGGGGGTTGATGGTTAATGGATCCAACACCGGCCTGCGCCCGAAGCTCACTCAGAAACCGAGCTACCCGCTCATCATGGGGATCCTTCACCATTGCCGCACAAGGTCTCCCTTGCCAGTTATGAGGGAAAATAACCAAGGGAAAAAGCCCAAGATGCCCCGTGGCCGCAACAATCCCCTTTTCTGATCGAATCGCTTCTTCCGCCTTAGGGCTAACATGAAGCTCCACCAGCTTGGGAGCTTCTTCCAAATGCCAGCACAAATAAAACAGATCCAACAACCCTTGAAAAATATTCTGAACCGTCTGCCGGGCAATCCGGTCGATCTGCTGAGCTGAAGCTTCGGGAAGAATCAAGCGCAAATTCGCCTGCATCAATCGTCGTCGGGAACCAACCCACCGATAGGCCAACCCGCCCAGGCGTTCGGCCCGACGTCGAAGCTGTTCTAAAGAAGCCCGTCTTGTGGATTGATAGATCGCTCGGAGCGCCCACCAGCCGAGGTCTTGCCCAATCTTTTTAAAAAACCGCCGCTTCCTCATCACCCGACCGCTTGTTCTCGTTTCCCCGAACCACGGATCGGTTTCCCCACCGGGGTGTAAGCCAACGATTCGACCTGTCGGAAAATCCGCGGAATTTTGTAGGTCGCTAGCCGAGAACTTAAAAACTCTCGTAATTCTACCGGATCCATTTTCATCCCACCCCGCGTTACAATATCAGCCACGACCACCTTCCCACGTCTCGGCTCTTCCTCCCCATACACCACACATTCCGAAACCACCGGATGTTGTAAAAGCTCGTTTTCAATCTCACCAGGATAAACCTTTAAGCCACCGGTGATGATGACATCATCCAACCGTCCCAGATGAAAATAATATCCCTCCGCATCCCGCATGCCCACATCACCCGTATGGAACCATCCGTTTCGAAATACCCGCCGATTCAGTTCTTCATTCCCAACATACCCACGAAAAACGCGTGGACCCCGCACGATAATCTCTCCTGGCTGTCCTGCCGAAACATCCTGACCCCTTTCATCCACAATCCGAATTTCTACATCCGGCAGGGCTTTCCCGACCGAGGTGATCTTCTCCTTCGGCCAACCAGGACGTTGAACAGTCAAAAGCGGCGAAGTCTCCGTCAACCCATACCCTTGGACAGCCGTCGCCTTTGGTAAAGCCTCCATCAATTGTTCAAACAATACCGGTGGCACCGTTGTCCCCATCAGGGCCACCAACCGCAAAGTGTCCATCCCGCCAATACTTCGTGCCGCCCGCAAAATCATCCGCCCGATCGAAGGAACCGTATGGGTCCAGGTCACCCGATATTCTCGAACCAGTCGGGCGATCTGATCCGGCCCAAAACGATTCGTCATCACATACCCCCCTCCACTGGCCAAAGTTAAATTAATCACAATTGGACCAGAAATATGACTCATCGGTAATAAGGAAAGACCCCGATCCTGTAAATTGATCGACCAAATTGTTATTAAATCCTGCGGGAAAAAATCTAACTGCCGCCACGTTACAGGAACACATTTTATCGCAGAGGTCGATCCCGAAGTGTAAAGATATAATGCCACATCTCGATTCTCATCCAACCCCGTTGCCTCTTTCGGAATAGAATCTTTAAAAATCCGAGAATATTCCAACCAACCCTCCCGTACCCCTCGGACGGCGATCTTTTGAATCCCCTTTGGTAGAAACGCCTCTACATTTTGCTCAATAAAAGGAGCCCAAACAAAAAACACCCGAACCGAAGTATTGGTCAGACAATTCTGTAACTCCATCCCACGAAACCGAACGTCCATCGGTTGAAACACCGCCCCCAACGCCCCACAAGCCAGATAAAGTTCCACAAGCTCCATACAATTCGGTAACAACGCTCCAACAACATCCCCTTTCCCGATTCCAAGCTCCTGTAACCCACTGGCGACTTGCCGTACCCGAGAAAACAACTCTCCATACGTCAACGCCATTCCCCCATCTGCATCCACAAAGGCCAACCGATCTGCTATCTCTGCCGCACACTTCTCTAGTTCGCGATAAGGAACCATCCTTCCCTCCTTTCTCGGTTTCGTAACGTTTCCTTTCTCTCTTCCTCTTAAAATCGTAACTTCGCTTCCACTCGGAAGAAAAGAAACGGATCCTGGTAGCGATAGAAATTCCCCGGGAACAAAACCTCCCCCCACAAATACCCACTCCAATAACGACTAAATTGATACCGCACAAATCCCTGGGCCAAATGTCCCCGAAAATCTCCCTGCCGTGTAAAAAGCTGAGGATCTAACGCACTCATCCGAGAATCCGGTTCTGCCGCAAAAATCGCTTGATATCCCAGAGAAACAGAAAGCGGCCGCATCGGCTGCATATCCCACCCAACCCCAATTCGCTGTAAATTGGTCGGCATAATAGTCTGATGCTCCCCCTTTCCCGTTACATGCAACATCAGCTCACTCCACCGCGGCCAGCTTCCCCATAATAAATTAAATTCTTCATTCGCCCTGGTCTTTGAATTATCCCCGGACAAGTACTCATACGCCACCCAAACTTCGCTGTGCAGCGGGTCGTTCACTCGATAAGCCAGCTTCGTATTTACACCAAAGGCATCCAGATCCCGTCCATCTTCCTCTCCCCATTGATATGCCCCTTCTATATATCCATATATATTCCGATTCAACAGGAAGGCCACTCGAGGACCATAAGTGTAAATGTCTCCTTCGTGTCCCCGTCGGCGAGGAACTAAAGGGTGATAATCATGTTTGAAACAGAAGAAATGTCCCAACTGGAGCCATTCTGTTATCTCGTGCGTGGTAGAAACAACAACACTTCGTTCATCTTGCATGCTCAAAGGTTCTGGTTGATGATTCAGGGTCGGAAGCCAGCTGTCGTTCCAGGCCCCCTGATCAATATAAATCACATCCGCCTTGGTTCGAAGCGAATCGAGATGAACCGTCGTCCGTATCGCATCAAAGGAATAAGCTCGCGATCCATCCAACGGGGTCCCTTCGGCGACCAACCATCCATCCCCCAACATAATATTCTGCCGGCCGATTCGGAAATCCACCGGAAGATCCCCCGGCCTATGCCAGTCCAGATACAATTGATCAAAGAACCCATAAGGACGATTCCATCCCGAATGTCCCCGCGGAAACGGCATGAAAAAGAGCCGGGGTTCTGTCGTCAAACCAACCCGTAAGGTCAAGTTGGTACAAGGATTGGCCTCTCCCCACACACGAAGACGATAGCGTTGGTAGCTCTGGATATTCCGTGGATCATCCTTTGTAATCGTAGCGGCGTTCTCCAAATATTCATGCCGCAACCGCGCCTCCCCTCCCCATCGAAACCAGGAAACCGGTCGTGTCACTCGATCCACCCAGTTCGATCCTTTCCCTTGGCCTACCGTACGGGTTCCCATCAAATCCGCACGCACAAAGAAGGGTAATTGCAACCATTCCAGAACCTGCCCCCAATCCTGAGGTCTTTGTCCTGGGCTCTCCTTTGCATAACAGCAAGCGCTTGCCAGCACCAAACCCAGTCCTCCCAACCAGGCCTTTCTTATCCACACCATCTTTCCATCCCCACTTCATTCCGTAGTTATGCTATTTTCCTTTCGTCTTGGCAACTAACGTTAAAGCTCGCAAAATCGCTTTGCTTATAGCAAGGAAAAACCAAGAACACAACCCCCCTTCATGATAAAAAATTTCAACAGGAATATAAACAAAACGGCTCGTCTCTTACCCCTCTCCACAGGGATCCTCCCCTTCTCTATCACGCTCGAAACCCCCCATCCACCACTACCTCCGTCCCCGTTACAAACCGCCCTTCCTCCGAAAGTAGATACACAACCGCCCCCACTCCATCTTCAACCTCACCCACCCGTCCCAGAGGGGTCCGCCGGATCAATCGCGCCCGCTGTCCTTCCTCCAACCCCCGTGTCATCTCCGTCTCCAAAAATCCCGGCAACACACAGTTGAACCGAATGCCTCGCCCTCCATACTCCCGGGCCAGGGCCCGTGCAAAACCAAGCAAGGCCGCCTTTGTGGCTGCATAAACCGAAAGGCCTCGTAACCCGGTCACCGCTGCCACAGAAGAGAGAAACACCACGCTCCCTCCCTGGCCTCGATTCAACATTCCCTTTACCACCTGCCGGGTAAGCAAAATCGTGGAAGTCAGATTGATCTCAATCGTACGACGAATCTCTTCTTCCGACAGCAAGGTCAACAGCCCATCCGTTCCGATAGCGGCATTTGCAACAAATCCGTCCAATCCTTCCAACACCCCACCGGTTCGACAAAACTCATCCAACGCACGTCCATCCCCCAGATCACAGGCCGTCCAGGAAAATCCTTCCGGAAACGTTCGTTCCAGCTCCTCAATCACCGGTGACCGCCGTCGGGACACCGTCACGACCTGCCATCCCCTCTCTAACAACCTCCGGCAAATCGCTGCTCCCAACCCTCGCGATCCACCGGTCACCAATACCCTCTTTCGCTCCTGACCCATCCCTCTTGATTCTACCTTCCAACCGCCTCCTTCGAAACAGAAAAAGCCGACTCCCAACCTTTACTATCCAAAGAACGTCTTGTTGCTCCGCTTGTACAGCTCCACTTGCAGGCAAGGTATGAGACCACACGAAGGGACCCATTGTCTTTAACATGGAATTCGGGAAGTGCAGGCTACCGCCTGGCCTGAAAAACGGTCCAGGGATAAGCCGATCCTTCTGATTTTCGTCATATTGTGATGCGTGATGGCGAGCGAACGGGAAGGCCGCTGGCTTCGGAGGAAGGCTAGAGCTTGTCCGAAAAAGTATTCATCCATTTTTGGTGCGTTGGGGACAACGCGTCCAACCCGAACATGGCTTTCGGATGCCAGGGGAAAGATAGGTCTGGCTTGTCCTCAAGCCGCCGCAAAAATTCCTTTCTTCTATCCTCCCATCCGCTGCGACCATGCCCTTAATCCGACGTTTTCTCTCCTCAAAAATCTTTCCTTCCAACGACTCAGCCGATTTTTCGAATGAGCTCTGGGTGGAGGGTTGAAGCTCTTTTCGTCTTGATAGGGTTTTACTTGCCTTTAGGGGAGTTTTGGAGTAAGGGGAAAGAGTGTGTTCTTTGAAAGGAGGGGCATGGGAGATGCCCTGGGACCACGACGGTTTGGCGGGAACCCCGTGAGAATCGGGGACGGTGGCGCCACTGTGTTGGGCTACGAGCTCCCAAGATGCCACTGGGCCGTCTGCGGCCTGGGAAGGCGGGAGTGAGGTTTGAAGCCCTCAGTCAGGATACCCCAGCCGTCGTGCTCATCAGATCTTGCGCCTAACGGGTGCGCAGGATCACTTCTCCGACCCAGAGAAGGATGAGGCCGTCCCTCGAAGAGACGTGGTGTGTTTCGGAGAGGAGATTTGGAAGGCCTTCATTCTCCGCATCTGGTCGGAGGGTGAAGGCCTTTTTGTTTTCCCGGTCCGGAAGCCCTGGACCGGTGGAATGAGGAAGGCCGCTCTGGCGGAGAAGCGTCGGGTCAAAAACACAAAACCCAAAACAGAAGGAAAGGAGAAAGACGATGAAAAAACAAATCGTTGTGGTTCTGTGGATTGCGCTGGGATTAGGTTGTGGGAGCGGCCTGCAAGCTGGCGGTTCCCCGTATGTGGAAGAGGTGGTGTCTTATACGCCCGGCGAAGGATATGCCAAGGAATTCGGTACGGGAATTGGCTATACCAATACGGCGGCGATCGTAGGTCCACCTTCGCGGGTGACGGTGGATCCGGATCCACAATGGGGTGGGACGTTTCCGGTGACACCGTTTGCCCCACCGTATCGGAGGGAACAGCTTTTGTCCATTGGAGCGGGTGGTCAGGTGACGGTTCGACTGGGGCGACCGATTGTGGACGATCCGTCCCATCCGTTTGGGATTGATTTTATTGTATATGGGAATGCCGGGTTTGTGATTACAAATGGGGATTTCACCGGCGGCGGGATTACGGATGGATCGTTGTTCGGCGCGGCGGAAGGTCCGGTCCGAGTGGAGGTAAGCAAAGACAATATGGATTATTACACGTTAAATCCTTCGTTGGCTCCGGTGTTTGATTCGTATTATCCGACGGATGGGCAAGGGACGATTGGTCTACCGGTAGATCCGAGTCTGCGTTCGGAAGATTTTGCGGGGAAAGATCTGGTCGGGATTCGAGCCTTGTATGGTGGCTCGGCTGGCGGGACGGGATATGACCTGGCATGGGCGGTGGATGAAA
>CAZBKV010000063.1:0-6091 GCA_964492575.1 uncultured Verrucomicrobiota bacterium
ATCAAAAACCGCCCTAAAGGAAATGGAGGACGCGATGCTCTTAGGGTTCATCCGAAAAATCGGCTGGAAAGGGTAAGAAGAAACGTTCGATCCAGGCACGAAGAGGAGCCCGATCTCCTCAGCACGTCAGAAAGGAATAAAGGATTTCGCAATGGCCTGAAGGCCAGCCGTCCTGCTTTTTTCTTTCCTTCCCCCGAGGTTCCTTTGAGGGGGAATTTGACGGTGCCACGAGCCTTCTTCCTAATGTTGAAAGAAGAAAAGCATGCCATGGAAGGGTGAGGCTAATTCCGTGCGGATCGGATGCGTTCGGTGTAAAGGCGATAGCCGATTTGGCGGCAGGCTTGGATCGTTTCGATATAAGGGGTGTCACAGACATCGAGGAACCCGATTTGATAATTTTCGCCATCCCCTCGGCCGGTCGTGGCCTGGTCTCCGTATTGAAACCAGTGGACCCCAACGATCCAAGGATTTTGCAACGCGCCCCGGACATAGCGGATGTATGCTTGCGCACGCTGTTGTTGGTTGGCCACGGGGACCAGACCGGTAGAAAACAGGCCGCGATCAAGGGCTCCAAAATGGAATTCTCCAATGATGACCGGTTTGTCCACCCCTTCCGGTAAACGGAGGTTGGCAACGCTTCGGCGATAGCGGTTGAAGCTGATGATATCACAATATTTCGCCGCGGCACGGATGGCTCGTTCGTTGCTTTGCGAAAATCGACAGCCTAGATAGAGCTGGTGCGGGGCGACTTCTTTGACGACTTGACGGCAGATGCGGAAGTAGGTTTCGGCGATTTGGGTGTAGAAAGCAGCCAGGTCTTCCCGCGCCCGATTTCGATCCGGAGGGGTTGTAGAATGCAACAAGGCTTGCCAATCTGCGTAATGAGTTCCCCACACGCGATTCAGGGCTTGGATGGTAGAGTATTTTTGGCGGAGAAATTGTACGAATTGCTGTTTTGCAGGCTGGTCAGCCGGGGAACGTAAGGCGGCTTCGGCCAGAGAGAGTTCATCGCCCCAGCTGAGCTCGTTATGGACGAAGTAGCCGATGCACCAGGGATCGCCTGCGCTTCGGTCGCGTTCGGCAGCCATACGTTTTCGCAAGGCTTGGATAAAGCCGGGGTCAAACGGATCCGGAAACTTTCCCCAATAGCCGGAGCTCCCTTCGATCGGGCGGCCCATGGCATGGATGGCCACAACGTAAGGGGTTCGATCCATCAGATAGATGGTGGCATCGGACCAGTTGCCGATGGTATTAAGTCCCCAGCTTCGGAGTCGGCGATGACAAAGCTCACGAAAGATGGAAAGCCAATCCGGGCCGTATTTCCGGTAGAGATTGGCTCCGGTGAAATTGAAGGTTTCGTAGCGGCGTCCTTTGTAATATCCCAGGGGAGCCCAGTTGGAGGTTTGGTAGAAGACACCGAGGGGTGAGGATCGTGGAGGGAGTTCGGCAAAATAAAATTCTCGATCTGTAATCGGTGTGGTTGCGTTCCGCCAATGCACACAGTCGATTCCGTGGGACCAAAAGAGCCGACCTTCCGGATCCACCAGCCACCATTGGCCGTGATATTTCTGGACTCGGAAAAATCCGGTCGGATGGAGTCGAGGGCCGGCTGCCCAGCCGCCGAAACGGTCCCAATCTTTAGGACCGGGATGAGCGGCAAGGTCTTGGGTTTCTTCCTGCCGACGTCGTCGTAGATCCGCATCTGAGTGGGTCTTACGCGGCCATTCTTTGTGAATGAATTGACCGTATCGGTCGATAAACGGGAAGAAGCGGTCTGGGCCTAAATCCAACCACTTTGGCCGTTGATAGTGCCCTCGAGCTGAAAGGCGGAGGATCTCAAAGGCATGATTCTGTTTCGGATGATTGAGGAAGAGGATGACCTGGGTGATGTTGGAGGCGATCAGTCCATTGGGATCCATTCCACCCGGATACCCTCGCATTCCGAAAAGACGGGAGGCTAACCATTGGGGAAGGCGACGGCGCAAAGGGACGACCAACGTGCCGGATTGGCCTGGTCCTATCCAGATCCACTTGGTGATACAATTTTTTCGGCCATCGGCTCCGGGGTTATCCACACGGCAATGGATTTGAATCGGAGAGTTTCCTATGTTCCGGAGTTTGACCACCAACTCGGTTTGTTTCGAGAGATCCCATCGTCCCTGCGGAGCTCGAATCGTTACACCCGGCCAGGGTTGGGCATGACCGGTTTGGACCCGGAGGACATAGATTTTCCCTCGATGGACCCATTGGATTTGGGCGTCTTGAGGGAGGAACAAGTCAGTGGGAAGAGATGGGTGGAAGCGGAGTAAGGGGATTTCTTGCCCCTGGCTTGCTTTCGGAGAAGGTATGAGGAAAAGAATTGGCAAAAAGCCAAGTATGAGGGTCTGACCGAGACCTTTCGCGGGGTGTTTGAACAAATTCTGTGCAACAAACCGCATGACAAAAGGGCTAACAGAAAGGCGTAGAAAAGGCAAGAATATGAAGCTCAACGTGTCCTACCTTCCAATTCCCCTTTCGAATGCGCATGGATGGATAGGGCGGCTTGTCTTCAAGCCGCCGCAAGAAATTCCTTCCATTATCCCTCAACCCGTCGCGGTCATGCCCTCGATCTGACGTTTCTTTCCCCATAAAAGTCTTCCATTTGAGCTATTCAGCCAATTTTTCGGATGAGTTCCAGGAGGGCGATGATGAAGCTTGACGGAGTTGGGGGTGGGAGCGGTATAAAAGGGGTTATGAATCGCCGACGTTTTTTGCAAGTTAGTGGAGCGGGCCTACTGGCCGCGAGCCTATGGGGTGGAACAGCACCGAAACACCGATTCCTTGTGGACGTAAAGAAACGGGTCGGATTGATCGGTTGCGGCTGGTATGGCAAAAGTGCCTTGCTTCGGCTGCTTCAGGTTGCTCCGGCGGAAGTGGTGGCGTTGTGTGATGTAGATCGCCGGATGCTGGAGGAAGCCGCGGACATCGTAGCCTCACGTCAGCTTTCGAAGAAACGGCCGAAGCTATATCACGATTTTCGTGAAATGCTTCGAAACGAATCCTTCGATATTGTTCAGGTTTCGACGCCGGATCATTGGCATGCCTTGGCGATGATCGAGGCCGTAAAAGCCGGCACGGATGTCTATGTAGAGAAGCCGATCAGCCGGGATGTGATAGAGGGGCAAGCCATGTTGGCAGCGGCCCGGAAATATGGACGGGTGGTGCAGGTAGGACTCCAACGACGTAGTACTCCTCATTTGATTGAAGCAAAGGAACGCTTTATTGATACCGGCAAGCTGGGCAAGATCGCCTACGCAGAGATTTGTTGTTATTATCATATGCGGACTCGGCGTCGGCCGCATCCAACCGAGCCACCACCTACGTTGGATTGGAATTTCTGGGTTGGACCAGCTCCATGGCGTCCTTATGATCCGGCGATCCATCCCCGAGGATGGCGGTCTTTCATAGAGTACTGCAACGGGATCGTAGGGGATATGGCTGTCCACATGCTAGATATGGTTCGTTGGATGTTAGGACTGCGTTGGCCTAAACGGATTTCTTCCAGTGGTGGGATCCTGGTGGATCCGGAAAGTGTGGCGACCATTCCGGATACTCAGACGATTACGTTTGACTTTGAGAATCTGCCCATAGTTTGGACTCATCGGACTTGGGGTACAGCCCCTGATCCAGATTATCCTTGGGCTGCATTTATTTACGGTGAGAAAGGAACGTTGAAACTCAGCGTATATCGCTACGATTTTGTTCCGACCAATCGGAGGGAGAAACCGATTCACGGTGAGGTGGTCTACGAGCTGGATCAATATCCAGAAGATCGTACGGAGAAAGATTTGGAAAAACACGTAGCTCCAGCCTTACGGCGACATTGGGTGAACTTCCTTCATGCAATCGAGACCCGTGGTCGGCCGGTTTCGGATATTGAAGAGGGTTATATCTCGTCATCTTGCTGCATTTTAGGAAACGTGGCTCTGCAGATAGGCCGTACCTTGCTATGGGATCCGGTTCAAGGACGGATTGTGGGTGATGAGGAGGCAAATCAGCTCCTGGCACGACCTTATCGAGCTCCTTGGATTCATCCTGATCCCAAGAAGGTTTGAAAGGTATAAACCGCTTTAGGGAAAGAGGAAAGAAAAATTTCCGGCCTTTGTTAAACAACTGCTCAAGCGCGAGGTCCTCATCGTGCCGAAAGAAGATATGCGGCGGCTTGAGGACAAGCCGCCCTACCTTTCCTTGGCACCCGAAAGCCATGTTGCGGTAGAACATGTTGTCCTCAACGCGCCAGGTACAAGAAGAAAAAAGAGGGTGATTGCAGCGGCCTGGGGCAGGCCACCCTACCTTTTGTTTTTCTTCCCTTTGAAGGCAAAAATTTGACTGATCCCTTGATTTTTTGAAAAATCCTCAACCGGAGAAGATACGTATGAAAGAGTGGGCCAAGCGGTATGTAGCCTCGTTGCAGGCCGTGTTAGGACAGATTGCGATCGATGAGGTCGTCCGGTGGACCCAGATTTTGGCCGATGCCCTTCGTCGCGATGCCCAAATTTTTGTTTTTGGGAACGGCGGAAGTGCGGCCGCGGCTTCCCATTTTGCCACAGACCTTGGGAAAGGGGCATCGGATCGGATTGGTCGGCGGTTTCGAGTTCTCAGTCTCAACGACAATGTCAGTTGGTTGACGGCGTTGGGGAATGATTATGCATATGATCAGATCTTTGTCGGTCAATTGCAGAATTATGCTCGGCCGGGGGATGTGGCGTTGGCGATCAGTGTAAGTGGGAATTCTCCGAATTGCGTTCGGGCGATTGAATGGGCTCGAGAACATGATTTGATCACCCTGGCTTTAGTGGGTGGGAAGGGTGGTCGGTTGGCCGAGCTGGCGGAGCATGTGCTTCGGGTTCCGGAAACGCACTACGGTCGCGCCGAGGATGCCCATTTAGTGATTCTTCATCTTCTTTGCTACGCTTTTATGGACGGGGCGATGAAGATATGAGCGTCCGCTAGGCCCGAAAGGGCGACTCAGACTTTTTCTGCCGGGGAGCAAGAGACCCTTTATTGGTTTTCTTCGGCGACGACAGGTTCTGGACGATGGTCTCGTGCAAAACGGACCATGGCATGGATATTTTCCTCTGGTGTGTTTCGAGCAATTTCGCATCCGGCGCCGACGATGTAGCGAGGAGCAGTTTGGCGATAGCAAGTCTCCAGCGCCTGGTAAACCGTTTCCGGGGTTCCATCCCGGACTTTCCGAACCGGATCCAGATTCCCCAGGAGGACTTGGTCTGATCCCATTTCCGCTCGGGCTTGATCCATGGGGACAAAGTAATCCAGGTCGATCATATCCGCTCCAAGTTGGGCCATCGGTTTTAAAATAAATCGTGTATCCCCACAGATGTGAAGCCGGACCTTGGCACCCATTTCATGAATGGCGTCGATCAATTGTTTTTCGTAAGGCCAAACAAATTGTTCATAAAACCGAGGTCCTACCAGCGAGGCGGCTGCATCACCGATTCCCATAATGTCTACCCCCGCTTCAATCTGGCGGCGGGCGAATTCGATCTCCATTTCCACAGAAAAGGCGAATAAATCCCGGACGAATTGAGGGTCGTCATAAAAGTCGAGCATGAGGGTGTTGATTCCGCGGAGATCGGCTCCCATCGCACAGGGGCCTTCGATCCAGCCTTCGATATATTTGTCGTGACCGACCTTCTCTTTCAACAGAGCTACGCCTTGAATCCGATCGGTCATCCGTCCGCCTGCCAGAGGGTCGGGGATCTTCAGGTGGGCCAGTTTGGTCTTGTCGGCCAACAAGGCACCGGCTTCGATGATAGCCGGAGGTTGATCCGGATAGAACTCTACAGCACCTCCTAAATCCGTAACTTCACGAGCCGGATCGGAGATTACCGAGACATGGTCAAAGTCGAATTTCTCCGCCACAAGGATCTGGGCTTCGGCCAAAATCCGATAGTCCTGCACATACCGTCCATAGGGCACGCCTAATTGATCGGCCGCCCACATCATAGTAATCGGCATTGCCGGAAGGGTATCTACCGGCTTGCCTTCCAAATGCTTTTGGATTCGTTCTCGGCCTGTCATGATTTACCTT
>CAZBKV010000063.1:6101-9924 GCA_964492575.1 uncultured Verrucomicrobiota bacterium
AAATAGGATGATCCTATTTTGAGCGGCTGTTGTAAAGTCTCCTCCTTGACACAAAAGAAAAGATAAGGCGAATCTTCCAGGGGAAGATCCCAATGGACTTTCCAGCTTTGGGATGGGATTTTTTCTACCACCGGAAACCAGTTTATAAAATTTGTGGTTGCCAGAAGCGTATAAAAATGGTTAGGGCGCGCGTTCCAGGAGAGGAAAAACGAGGCAGGGTCTTGCTGGAGCTTAGGGAGTTCCAAGGTAAAGCGCTGGGGAAAAGGGACTTCAAAGGAGCCGCGGAGTTGGACGGCGTTTAAAGGTCCTCGATGGACCCCACCCGGTGGAGCGTAGGTACGCCATTGGACCTCCAAAACCCCATTTTCATCCGGTTTCACACCAACAAAGTGGACGTAACTTTGCCCTTCTACAAACGGGGCATCGGAGGTGCTAGGGATGCCTGTGGCGATCTTTGTCTTGCCATTGACGGTAAAAGAAGCCCCGGCATCGGCATAGTTCCAGGTAGAGTAGATGACCAGCTCGTACTCGTTTTCGGGGAGCAGTCCGGCAAAGGCAAAATGGCTTTCGGCCGAGGTTCCCGGAGTCCCGCCAGCCGAAAGAAAACAGTAGTTATAAAAGAAATCCGATGGGGATCCGCTGTGACTGTAGGCTATCTTGCCGGCGTTTGAGCCGTAAAGGATGGTAGGGGAGGTGGCGTTAAGAAAGCGAACTGGTGTGGGATCTCCCCACTCATCCAACAAGGGCTCTTTCCATTTTTGGGCATCTTGTTCGGTGTACGAATTCCAAACAGGATGCTCAATGCCGATCACTCCTGGAAGGTGATATCCTGAGGGGCCGGTTCCCAAGTCATCGGAGTGGAGAAAATGGATATTAATTGTGCGTACAGAAGAAGTTTGGCGGGCTTTTGGAGGCGGTCCACTAAAAGGCTGAGGCGGTGGGACCGTTTCCCCAGTCGCTCGAACGGTAGGATAAATTGCACCGACCCGGTCTAACCAGGCTCGCAAATCAGCGCTTAAATTTGTCAACACGTTCCAATATTTAATCCGATTTGAAAGGCCTTCTGCTAGATTTTGTGTTTCTGAAACATCGTCTGTTAAGTTAAATAGCTCCCAACTTTGGTCTTCGTAGTAGTAGATTAGTTTGTATCGCTTTCCATTGACGGGTTTGGTGATGACCGAGCAAGGTCGGGCTCGTGTATCAAGATAGCCTGGGAAATGCCAGTAAAGAGCCCGATCCGGTAAACGGTCCACTTGACCAAAGATCAATGGAACCAATGAAACCCCATCTAACGGTTGGTCTTTCGAATCTGGGAGAGGTGCTCCTGTGAGATCGGCCCATGTCCGGTAGAAATCAACCATGATTACCGGGGTTGAATTCACCCGATGGGGTACAAATCCCGGCATCCAGAAGATTAGTGGTACACGAATTCCGCCCTCGTAAAACATCCCCTTAAATCCTCGCAACGGCGGGTTTCTAGTACTTCCACGGGCTCCACCATTATCGGAGTAGAAGACGACCAAAGTATTTGTAATAGCATCGGATGGGTCACCGTCTCCATTGGGATCTGTCAGATAGGCCATAAGGCGGCCTACAGCATGATCGAGTTGTTCTACCATGGCGGCATAGCGGACGTTGTCGTGCCCGATTTTACTTGGGTGAGACTTCTTTTTGGCTTGGTATTTTGCCAACAAATCCGGTCGAGGCTGCAATGGGGTGTGGACGAGGTACTCATGGAATTGGATGTACCAGGGTCGGTTGCTATGGCGATGAGACTCGATGAATTGGATGGCGGCATCGACAAGGGCATCACCGACGTGTTTTCGATGACCATAGAGTGAGGTAGGAAACCGGTATTGCGGCTGGGCCCAAAGTCGGTAACGCTTTCCATAATCGGCATCATAAGGTTGGGCGAAGGGATCCAGTTGGGGACCGACTCGTGGTCCAAATCGCCAGACTCCATCAGACCCCTTTGCAGCCCAGTAGTTACCTGGGCTTCCAGCGGGACCGCCTCCATAGTTATAGTCGAATCCTTGCTGTTCCGGCATCGAAGCCGTTCCATATTCGTGACCGCCTACGTGGTATTTGCCGATATGGACCGTGATGTATCCGGCCTTTTTGAGGGTTTCCGCAATCGTGGTTACTGAAGGAGCCACGTCTTGGTATTGCGAAGGTCCTACAAGGGGTGGACGTCCAATCCCTCGGTTGAGGTGTCCGACGTTATAGACGCGGGTACGGGGTGGGTATTGCCCACTGAGTAAGGCGGCACGGGTTGGAACACAGTTAGGACAGGTATAGGCTGCGGTAAAAACCATCCCTTCTCGGGCCAGGCGGTTGATGTTAGGAGTTTCGTAAAAGTCGGATCCCTGATAGGCAGGATCGGCCCAGCCTAGGTCGTCGGCGAAGATAAAGAGGATGTTAGGTTTGTGCGGGACGCGGGCCGTCCATCCCTGAGGGATGACCAAATTTCCTGTAAAGGCCGCAATTACGGCTATAAGAGCCAGACTATTATTGTGCCTTTTCATAAGCCTGTTCTCCTCTTTTTCTGATATGTTTTTACCTCTTCTCGAGTCCTAAAAATTCTCCGATCACCTCTTGTTTCGGCATTCCCGGACCCTGAACGTGGAGACGTAGGATTTCCGGCCCTCGTTCGTGCCGGTAGGAAAGGGTAAAGGGATGAGGTCCGGCCTGCAGCCGAATGGTTCCCCGGACCTCTGATCCGTCATGATGGGCGTCATCGTCGATTACAATGGCTTGATGGATTCGAAGGAGGGCGCCGTGGTCGCTTTGAAGGAAGAAAGTGTAGGTTCCATCTCGAGGAGCTATAAAGTAACCGGTGAACATGATTCCGTAATTGGTTTGGCGGGAGGCCACCTTCCGGTAGATCTCGTAATTCGAAGTGCTGAAGACGGTCTCTTTACCCAGAGAATGAGATGGAATCTTGAGGGTAATTCCTTGGATTTCCCCTTCGGCTATCGGTTGAAGGGTTTGGAAGTCCGGTACCCAGGGCCAGCGTCCCTGATAGAGGGCATAATGAACCAGTCCTTTCCGAAGCGGCCGACCGGGGTGGACAGCCGGGACCAAAGCAGTGTCGTACGGTCGACGAACCCCACCGCCTGGATGACGGACCTGAAGTACCAACTCTTTCATTTGCCGTTGCAAATGAGGCAACTTTGCGGCCAGGTTGGTCCGCTGTTGTGGGTCCAAGTCGATTCGATAGATCTCAAACGGATCGTTGGCCGAGTGAATGTCATAGCGGACGCCGACGTAATTTCTGATTCGAATCACTTGCATCTGCCGTCTTCGTCGGCCCCGATGGGCAGGTAGGAAATCCGAATAATTGGGGGTCCGCCCGTTCTGGAAATACTCAATATAGACAAGAGGTGGACGTTGCCGTCCCCGGCCGATTAGAGTAGGAACCAGGGAGCGGCCATCGGTCTTGGCCGGCGGAGGAACTCCGGCCAGCTCGCAAAACGTAGGCATCCAATCCCAAAACGCAGAAGGAAGGTGACTGATGCGTCCTGCCGGAATGGTTCCGGGCCACCATGCAATCGCTCCTACCCGCACACCGCCTTCCCAACAATCACGTTTGATTCCGTCAAACGGCCCAAAGCTATGAAAGAAGGTGGGATGATAGGCCTGGGGTAGGTAAGACTCCCGGCTCGGACCGTTGTCTGAAGTAAAAATCACCAGCGTGTTTCGATCAATATGCAGGTCGCGAAGGAGTTGGAGGAGGTCCCCTATTGCTGTGTCGATTCGGCGGACACTGGTAGCATAGCGTTTGTAGACATCCGGCCAAGGGGCATGCGGGTTGGTCCCATCG
>CAZBKV010000064.1:0-8936 GCA_964492575.1 uncultured Verrucomicrobiota bacterium
AGCTTACGGAGCTGATAAAAGACGAGCAGCAGGTCGTGGTGTATGGGACGGCGGAGTTGATTCCGAAGGGGTGGTATCGGACGCGGCCAACGCGGGCCTGTTTGGCATCGGTGAAGTTGTGGCGATGGATTGAACGGATTGTAGGGCCAGTGACGATTCCATGGATCGGTTTAGCGCAATGGATTGTGGGTCGGAGTCGGAGTAAGGAGTTGCGTGCGAAGGTTTATCCCAATCGAGAAGTCTTGTTGAATTGGATGCATACGTTGGCCAGGGTGCTGCCCGATGCGGAACGGGAGCTGGTCCAGAAGGCGCTGCAACTGCGGAAGATTCGCGTTCGGGATATTCAGCAGAGATTAGCTCCGGAGAAAGCGGTAGCGTGGGATGCCCCGTTGGAGGTGGTTCGTTGGAAGATTCGGCAGGGGTATCCGAAGTGGTTGATTGCCGTGGATGGGGAAGGACGCATTAAAGGGGTGGTGAATGTGGCTTCGGTGATTTTTGCGAGGGAAGGAGAGGAGAAGAGTTCCGTGAAGCAGTATGTGGAGCAGGCGGAGCAGGTTCGGGAGGATTTGACATTGGAGAAGGCCTTACGGGTTTTACTGAGCAGCGGGAAAGGGATTGTTTTGGTTCAGGATGCCCAGGGACGAAAGGTGGGGTTTTTGGAGTTGGAACAGATTTTGGAAGTCATTTTTGGTGATTTGGAGCTGTAGCGATGCAAGAGCGTACATTTTTGGAGATTGTCTTAAAGCTGCTGGCGGTGGCGGTGTTGGTGCTGTTGAACGGATTTTTTGTTTCCGCAGAATTTGCATTGGTAAAAGTTCGCAGAAGTCAGCTAGATGAATTGATTCAGAAAGGGCGTCGATGGGCGAAATTTACGCGGCAGGTGGTGGAGCATTTGGATGAGGCGTTGAGTGCCTGTCAGTTGGGGGTGACGTTGGCAAGCCTAGGATTGGGATGGATTGGAGAGCCGGTGTTTTCTGCCTTGCTTTCTCCGATGTGGCATCTTTTGGGGTTTACCGGGCCGGCGCATGAAACGTTGCGGCATAGCGTTGCGGTGGTGGTGGGGTTCTCTCTGATTACTTTCCTTCATATTTCGGCGGGGGAACAGGCGCCGAAGTGGTTAGCGATTCAACGGCCATTGTCAGTGGCTTTAGTAGTAGGGGGGCCGTTGTTGGTGTTTCAGAGGGTGATGTACCCGTTTATTCAGCTTTTGAATCGGACTTCTTTGTGGCTTCTACATCTGGTGGGGTTGTCGGCTGGAGGGGAATATGAGGTTCCTCATAGTGAGGAAGAGCTGAAGTTGATCTTGGCTTCTGCCTTTGCTCGGAAACGGGATAAAAGCTCCAATTTGATCCGAGATGTGATGTTAAACACCTTTGAACTCCCGGAGCGATTTGCCCGGGAGGTGATGCAGCCGCGGAAGGAGATCGTAGGGTTTGCCCATCATTGGCCGATTGAGCAATGTTTGGAGGTGGCACGGCAGACACGGTATTCTCGGTTTCCGCTGTTGGAAGCGGGGGATTTGGATCGGGTGCTGGGGGTCGTTCATGTGAAAGATCTTTATACGGCGAGAGACTCGGTGAAGAAAGCAGCCGATTTAATTCGATATGCTCGTCCGGTTCATTATGTCCCAGAGTGGGCCCGGTTGCATCAGGTTCTGATGGATATGATCGACCGTCAGGTCCATATCTGCATTGTAGTGGACGAGTATGGAGCGACGGTGGGGTTAGTGACGATGGAGGACATTCTTGAGGAATTGGTAGGAGAGATTCGGGATGAGTTTGATACAGATGAAGTCCAGTTGATTAAGCCGATAGGGAAGGAGAAGTGGCGGTTGGACGGGCGTTATCCTATTCATGAGTTGGAAGAGTTGCTAGGGGTGGAGCTGGAGGTGGAAGAGGTAGCGACCGTAGCGGGATTAGTGACGTATCGGCTAGGACGGCTTCCTGAGAAAGGGGAATCGATTCGGCTGGATGGATGGGAGTTGGTGGTCGAGGAGATGGATCAGACTACGATTCGGACTCTTCGCTTGCAGCGAGCCGAGCGCTAAGGCGTTCTTGGGCTACGCGAATTCCGTGGGCCGAAAGACTGATTACCAGGATAAGATAAACAGCCCCAACAAGAACCGAGAGCCATTGTTTTCCGATAATGTTTGCCGCCGTGAGCCAACCACAAAGAAGTAAATAAGGGGCAGGAACGTGCCAACCGAGAGGTTCAAACCAGATCTTTCGCTTCAGAAGCCAAGCGGAGGCGAGGATTAGGGTGACTAGGCCCACTATAAACCACACCAAGTGAACCAGAATAGGAACTCCGAAGGGCAAGAACATTCCACTTTCAGGAAGGGCCTGAGGATAACTCCACCAGTTAGCGATTTGAGTGGCAAAGGATTCGAGTAAGAAATCAAAACCCAGGAAAAGGACGCTCGCCAACAAAATGATCCAGTATCCGTAGTAGGAGGATCGTCGCCAGGGGCGCATCATCACACGAGCGGCTTCTCGAGAAGCAAGCAGGGCACCGGTGAGGAGAAAGGGAAGGACAATCGGGAATAGCCCGAAGAAGCGGAGTCCGAGTTTGTCGGTGAAAACGATTCCAGCCAGCAGTTTGTTGCGGGAGGCGAGGGATAGAATAATAAAGATCACAACAAAGGCGGCTCCGCCGGCTCCTAGGGCATTTTGAAACGAAAGGCGACGGGACAGATTCGCCACCGTTAAGGCTGCAAAACAGAGGGCAAAAAGACTATCAACCCATATGCTTCCTACCACAGCCACACTTCCCAGCACATGCAAAGCCAAACTAGCCAAAGCCAGAAAGAGACAGAATCCTAGGAGAAGATTGGATGCCCTTCGCGCCGGTGGGCCTTCTTCTTCCTCCTCTTCTTCGTCGGAGGAGGCTTGTTCTGACTCCGTAGCAGTAGGCCTTGAAAGGTTTTGAACTTCTTTCAAGTTGTGTTTTGAGTCGCTAACAGACATTGATTCTATCTTACTTGAGCAATACCCTATAAAGAAAAGCGAAAAGTAGGGGGGAAGGCGAGAAGAAATCAACAAAGAAGAGCATTTTTTTCTTGCGGATCGGTTGCGGAAAAGGTAAGAAAGTAGAAGAAGAGATTAAGAGAGCGGGTGTGGTTCAATGGTAGAACGCGGGCTTCCCAAGCCTGAGACGAGGGTTCGATTCCCTTCACCCGCTCCATTTTTTATGCCTTCCCTCAGGTGGATCGATCCCTCTTTTCTCTCGGTATTCCTATTCGGATCAGGACAAGAGCTAAGTGATATCTGTGGTTCACGAAAAAAGAGATTCTCTCTGTTTCTCGACATTGACGAGGCCTTGCCAGTAGGACTAAACAAAAAGAGGAAACCCACGAAGGAAAATAAATCGATGAAAAAGGAGGATCTGAGCCATGGCAACAGTCAGTCCAACCGAGTTTCATAAAGGAATGGTCATCGTGCTGGATGGAACCCCTCATCTGATTCTGGATCTTTGGACCAGTGGAACGGCACAGACAAAACACAAAACCCACGTGCGATTGCGCAACTTACAGACCGGTCGAATTGCAGAGCGGGCGTTTCAAGATCATGAACGTTATGAGACGGTGGAATTGCATAAACGGCCGGTCCAGTTCAGTTATCGTCAAGATGACCGGATCGTGTTTACAGACTTAGATACGTATGAGGAGTACGAGATGAGTGAAGAGGATCTAGGAGATCGAGTGTGGTTCTTAAAGGAAGATTTGGAATACAAAGCCTTGATTTTAGATGGGCGTCTTTTGGATATCGAGATCCCGCCGGCTGTGGTTTTGCAAGTGAAAGAGACGGCTCCCCCGATTACAGGCGGATCTGACGCAACCTGGAAACCGGCTGTTCTGGAGACGGGATTGGAGATCATGGTTCCGCTCTTTATTGCCACCGGAGATTACATCCGCGTCGATACCTCCAAGAAACAGTACCTTAGTAAAGAAGAGAAAAAGGGTGGATGAGAAAAAAGAATGGTCGGAGCGACAGGATTCGAACCTGCGACATCCAGCTCCCAAAGCTGGCGCTCTAGCCAGGCTGAGCTACGCTCCGACCTCTGCGGCAATATATACTCATCTGTCTGGAAGAGTGCAAGAGAAAGGATGCGCAAAAGGGGAATTCATGTGGGGATTTTCGGTTTCATGATCGTTCACAGAAGGGCGAAAAAAGAATAATCGACCCTACGGTTCGGAAAAAGAGAGGGATGCATGGTTCGTTCGTTTGCATTTACGGTTCAAGGACAACTGCACCTTCGCGACATTGAAGCCTTTTTAATGCCGACCTTGTTGACTGACACCAATCTCTTCCTCTGGGTGGACTTAGAAGATCCTACCCCGGAGGAGACTCGTTTTTACTTAGAGGAAGTTTTCCATTTTCATCCTCTTTCGATTGAGGATTGTGTGGTGGAACATCCTACCCCGAAGGTGGAAGAATACCTGCCGAAGGAAGGGGATTTGTTTGAGCCTTATCTGTTTATTGTGACTCATGCGATCGATTTCCGACTCCAAGAAGGCCATATCCGAACCCAAGAACTGAACTTCTTTCTGGGGCGGAATTTCCTTGTAACGTATCATCCTGCATCCTGCCGGCCTGTCGAGAGGATCGCAGAGCGGTGCTTGCGAGGGGATGTGTTTCCTGCGCGGGCGCCGGATCGAGTGGCTCATTTACTGTTGGATGCAGTGGTGGAAGGGTATCAGCCGCCGTTGGATGAGATCGCCCAGGCAGTGGCGGAAATTGAGGAGGAGGTTTTGGGGGAAGCGTCCGGGGAACAGGTGTTATCACGTATTATTCATCTAAAGAAAGAGGTCAATCAGTTGAGTCGAGTCATTGCGCCGCAGCGGGATCTGATTCGTCGATTTGCCAATGGGGAATTTCAGATGATCCGGCCGCAGATGCTCCCTTATTTTCGGGATGTCCACGATGCCTTTGTCCGGTTATCGGAGCGGGTCCAGAGCTATTTGGATGCGCTGACGAGTATCTTGCAGGTTTATCTGAATATTTCTTCGTATCGGACCTCGGAGATCGTAAAGGTCCTGACCATCATTACGGTGATTACGATGCCTTTGATGTTGGTGGGTACCTGGTATGGGATGAATTTCCGGCATATGCCGGAGTTGGAATCTCCGGTAGGATATCCTATAGCGGCGGCAGTGACACTTTTATGGACAGTTGGAGTCGCATATTACTTTCGGCGAAAGAAATGGTGGTGAGGGAAACGAACAATTAACGTGGGGGGAAACGGAAGAGAGGAATGAAAGCACGGTCCAGTTTCTTCAAAAAAGTTTTAGGGCGTTTGGATCGGTTGGATGTCTCGGAGCTTCGCTCGGTCCTCAAGCAGCTGGCCGAAGAGCAGAGCTTTTTGGAGACGCTCTTCAACACGGTGAGCGACGGCATTTTGGTGACGGATCAGGAGGGGCGGATTGTCTATTTCAACGAGGCAGCGGCCTATTTATTTGGATTGAGGACGGAGCAGTTGGATCAGGAGCAGATTCAGGCACTGCTTCCCGAGTTACATTTTGAGCGGATTTGTCAGTTGTTAAAGGAAGGGGGAGACCGGTCGGTCCAGCAGGAGTTGACCCTGGAATATCCAACTCGGCGGCACGTGAAGGTCTTTGTGGCCCCGTTATTAGCTGAGGCAGCGGTGGCGGGGGGATTTGTCTTTGTGGTTCGGGATACAACCGAGGAGGTAAAAAAGACGCATCAAGCGGTGGAAGCGGAGCGTTCGGAGGCCTTGCGATTGGTGGCGGCGAGTGTGGCCCACGAGATCGGAAATCCGTTGAATGCGATTCATATTCATCTGCAGTTGATCGATCGCGAGCTCAAAAAACTTCGAGCCCAACTCGAGCCGAAGAGGGAGGCTCCCTCCTTCGGGGAAACAGAAGGAGGCTTTTCGCCCCAGCAGCTTCAGGGTGCGGTGGATCGGATTGAGCGTTTTTTGAATGTGGCGAAAAACGAGATCAACCGTTTGGACACGATCATTACCCAGTTTTTGCAGGCCTTACGGCATGCACCGCCGAAGATTCGACCTGCTTCCATTGAGGCGGTGGTTAATGAGACGATTCAGCTCATTGGACCGCAGATTCATGAGCGGGGGCTCTTACTGGAACGGGATGTGCCGGAAGGGTTACCGCCGGTCGCCATGGACCCGGAGCAGATCAAGCAGGTATTGTTAAACTTGATCCGGAACTCGATGCAGGCCACAAGGCGGGGTGGCCGGATTACGATTCGAGCCTGGAAAGAGAGCGATGGGATTTGGGTAGAGGTGGAGGATACCGGTGGAGGGATTCCCAAGGAACGGATGGTTCGGATTTTTGAGCCGTTTTATACTACAAAACGAAAGGGGAGTGGGCTTGATGATTGTGCAACGGATCATTCGAGAGCATGGGGGGCGGATTGAGGTGGACAGTCGTGTGGGGGAGGGCACTCGGTTTCGGGTTTGGTTACCGTTATATGAACGTCCGGTACGACTGTTGGAAGTAGGGGCCGCTTCTCAGCCGAAGGCCCTTCCGGAAGGATCTCCTCTAATGGCGGGGCATAACCGAAAAACAGAATAGGAAAAAAGGTTATGGAAGAGAAACCGACTGTTTTGATCGTGGATGATGAGCGTGCGACGCGGGAAGGCCTGCGTGCGGCGTTGGAGGATCGGTTTGACGTATACATCGCAGAGGATGTTCCAACAGCGATGGACCTGTTGGAACAGGAGAAGTTTGACGTCCTTTTGACGGATTTCCGCCTTCCGAAAGAGGATGGGATGCAGCTGATTCGACGGGCGAAGTCTCTGGCGCATCCACCGATCTGCATCCTAATGACAGCTTATGGATCGGAAGAGCTGGCAGTAGAGGCCATGAAGCAGGGAGCAGACGACTACATTTCCAAGGGACGGATGCAGATCGACGAGCTGGAGATGCGGATTGCCCGGCTCTTGCGACAGCGGAAGTTGGAGGAGGAGAATCGTCAGCTTCACGCCGAGTTGGATTCCCGCTACGGGCTGGAGAACATCATCGGCCAGTCTCCGGTCATGCAGGAGGTCTTTGAGATTATTAAGCAGGTGGCTCCGACTCCGGCGACCGTTTTGATCCAAGGAGAAAGCGGGACCGGAAAGGAACTGGTGGCCAAGGCGATTCACCGACTCAGCCCCCGAGCGAAACGGCCGATGGTGATCGTCCATTGTGCGGCGTTGCCTACCACACTATTGGAGAGTGAGTTGTTTGGACACGAAAAAGGGGCGTTTACCGGAGCGTATGAGCGACGGATCGGCCGGTTCGAGCAAGCCAACGGCGGGACGATCTTTTTGGATGAGATCGGCGAGATTGATCCGAGTACCCAGGTCAAATTGCTTCGGGTCTTAGGAGAACGGACCTTCGAGCGGCTCGGTTCGAATAAGACGATCAAAGTCGATGTGCGGGTCATTGCGGCAACGAACAAAGACCTCGGACAACTGGTTCGGGAAGGAAAGTTTCGCGACGATTTGTATTACCGGCTTCGAGTTGTAGAGATTTGGCTCCCGCCGCTTCGAGAACGGAAAGAGGATATCCCTCTCCTTGCCACCCATTTTCTCAAAGAGATCAGCAAACAATACGGCAAGCCGGTCAAAGAGTTTACCCCGGAGGCCATGCAGGCGCTCTTGAATTACGATTGGCCGGCCAACGTGCGGGAGTTGCGTAATGCAGTCGAAAGCGCCATCGCCCTGTGTCGGGGCGATCGGATTACGCTAAAAGATCTTCCACCCCACGTGCGGGGAGCAAAACCCGGTGTCTTCCACGCCTCAAGTGCAGATTCCATCTTCCAACAAGGGAACCTGACCTTGCGTGAGGCAGAGAAACAACTCATCATACGCGCGCTGAATGAGACAAAAGGGAACCGCACCTTGGCAGCTAAAAGATCGGGATCAGCCGGCGGACCCTTCATCGGAAACTACAGGCTTACGGATTACAGGATCTATAAAGGTTAAAAGGGAAAGACGAGCATGCCTCCAATCCAGGATCTGGTATATCGACTGGAAGTGGGCGGCGGAGTGCGTGTCGTGCGCTGGATCGCCGCGCTTCTGGTGTTTTTGGGGTTGGCTTACTGGTTTGATGCACGGGAATACCAAAATTTCTACTCCCCTGAGGCCATGCAGACCGCCGAAATCGCGCGGAACCTGGCCCGAGGGCGCGGTTTTACTACCCGATGCATTCGACCGTTTGGAATGACGTTGGTCGAACGAAAGTTAGGAATCGATCCTGCCATTGGGAAAAAGCCCCATCCGGAATTAACCGATCCGCCAGTCTACCCGCTGGTCCTGGCCGGACTGATGAAAGTCATTCCTTTCTCCTACCAGATGAACCTTTCCACCTGGCGATTCCCGCCGGAGGTAGGGATCGCCATCTTTAACCAGGTGCTCTTCTTTCTGGTTCTGTACCTGACCTACCGATTGGCCAAAAAACTTTTCGATTTTGAGGTGGCCGTGCTGGCCGTGGCCATGATGGCGGTGTCGGATGTCTTATGGCGATTCACTACCTCAGGATTGTCCACGATTTTGGCCATGTTGTGGGTAGTCTGTTTGGCTCATACCCTGGTAAGGATAGAAGAAGAGCTTCGTCTGAACGGACCGCGGCGGGGTTGGTTTTTTGTAAGAGGATTACTGCTTGGGCTGTGGCTCGCCCTGGCAGGGCTGACGCGTTATTCGCTGTTCTTGCTGATCGTGCCGGTAGGATTGTACGGATTCCTGTACCTTCGCCGCGTTCGACTCTGGGTTTTCGCCGGAGGGATCTTACCCCTGATTCTCCTTGTAACCCCCTGGATTGTAAGGAACTACCAGGTGAGTGGAACCCCGTTCGGATTAGCCGGATATGCAATTTATCAGGAAACGCTTCCGTTTTCAGGGGCTAACCTTGAGCGAATGATAGAACCGCCGTTGGAAGAGGTCGGATTCCTGGACCTCCTACGCAAGGG
>CAZBKV010000064.1:8946-9901 GCA_964492575.1 uncultured Verrucomicrobiota bacterium
TGAGCGCGGAACGGATGGTAGTGCAGGATTTTCCTCTCTTAGGCGGACATTGGTTAGGAGGGCTGTTTCTCGCTGCCCTGATTTTGCGGTTTCGGAATCCCTCTGTGTCCCGGTTGCGGTTGTGGATTCTGGTCGCATTGGGGATGCTCACCTTGGGACAGGCCTTCGGCCGAACATGGATTTCCGATCGTGTCCCTGTGATTAACACCGAGAATCTCCTTATCCTGATCGCTCCCTTAATCCTTTGTTACGGAGCCGCCCTTCTCGTCCTGCTCCTGGACCAGATGGATCTGCCTATCCCAGAGCTACGGCATTTTCTGAAAGGTGTCTTTATCTTTGTGGCCTTTTTCCCTCTGCTGGTGCGATTTCTCCCACCGCGAACTGTCCCAATTGTCTATCCCCCTTACTTTCCTCCTTGGATTGAGACACACGCTTCTTTGTTAAAGCCGGATGAGCTGATGATGAGTGATATCCCCTGGGCCGTGGCCTGGTATGGAGATCGGGATTGCATTTGGATCCCGATGAAAGTGGTGCCGGATTTCTACAAGATTAACGATCAGCGCCGCCCGGTGGTAGCGTTGTATCTCACACAAGAGACCGGGAATGCCCACTTCCAGCGAGAGATTTTACAGGGACGAGACTTCGACTGGTCACGGTTCATGTTAGACGTACTGCTTCATCAGCGTTTGCCCTCTCAGTTCCCGCTCAAATATGCTCGACAGCGATATCTGCCCGATCAACTTCTCCTGTGTGATCGACCACGCTGGCTAGAAATGCCACCTTCTCAACCCGCAAAAATAAAACCCCCAACCCGGGCAACAGAAGAGATTCCCTCTCCGAAACCGAAATTAATTCAGCCACCACCGCCACCACCCCCTCCACAAGAAAAGTCAACTACAAAACCTCGCTAAGCGCAGGATGAGTCGGATTCCACCAGAATTACTTGCACGGGCAA
>CAZBKV010000065.1:0-2409 GCA_964492575.1 uncultured Verrucomicrobiota bacterium
CAACTCGTCGTGACATAGTAAACTCAATACTATCCCCAAGACCTGATAGACGCAAGATTTATAAGGCCGACCTTCTCCACTCACCCTATCGCTGTGAAATGGCCTTGGGTCTTGCCTTGTTGGGTTCGAAAAGCTCGCTCAATTCACTGGCAACGCTTCCAGCACCAACACCTCAAAAGGCTTGAGCTGCAAGACGAACGGTCTTCCGGCCACAGCCTGCAAAGTCGGTTTACCGGCATCTTCTGCCCACGGACTTTTCAGGATGTAGCGTTTCGGGGCTCCTGGGGGTAGCTCGAAAGCCTTGCTCACGTCTAAACGGAATTCTCGAACACGGTCATCGGGGTTTCGGAGCATCACAATCCCCTTTCGCGGACACCATGAGGCATAGCCATAAACTTCCAACTTCCCAGGGTCACCTCCGATCCAGTGCGTGTCTCGTAACACATCGGCATTGGCTCGAGACCATTTCGCCGCCTCAGCTAGAACGTCCCAATCCTTTTCGGTCAGCTTTCCTGGCTGGATGTAGAGTTCTTGAAGGCTTACGCCGCTTCCGAAAAATGCCCGAATATCATCTTTCAAGCCAGCGCTGTGAAACGAAGGATCACCCGCCAGGCCATGACGCGAATATGCTACGCCCTGAGTCATAAGCGCGTTGAGTGGGAAAAGAGGACTTCGAAGGACAATGTTTCGGTACACCTCGCGGTCCCGATAAGTAAGCCAGCGTTGCTGCCTTGGTCCTTTGCCGGCAAAGCCCATATCCCCTCCTTGACGCCAGAGGGAATCAGCGTATCGAAGCCAGAATGGCGAGGGCCATGATCCGGTTGTGAAGTTGATATACAGATCGGGGTCTTCCTCTCGAAGCTCCAACATGAGGCGCTGCAGGGCCTCGGTGTCGGCCAGATACAGTCCACTACCTGCAGCTCGTGCTCCTGCAGCAATCCCATCGAACTTGAAGTAGTTCACGCCATAAGCGCGCATCATGCGAAGACATGCGCCTTTGAACGCTGCGTAATACTTAGGACCTGCGAGTGAGAAACCGATGGCGTTGGTCTCATAACCCTGCTGGATTCCAAACTTCAATCTTTGCCGTTTGGCCTGTCCATAGCCTCCGAATGGAGAAAGCCAGAGCCCTAGACGAGTACCATATCGAGCAGCGAGCCGCGCAAGAGGGGCGAAACCATGGGGAAACCCTGCATGGGGTTGCCACAGTGTATGAGGATCATCCCAACCGTCATCCAACACCACCGAATCAAGCACAACCCCGCGCTTGGTAATAAACTGCTCACCCCATAGACGGATCGCCTCAAGACAGTTCGTTTCGTTCAAAGCAAATGGTCCCCAGGCGATGTCGTACCATGAGTTGTAGTGCAAAAACGGACGATAGGGATGGGCCCGTTCCCGTTCCAGATAGTACAGAAAGGCCCGACGCAACTGGCCGGCAGGGCTCACGCCCCAGATGAAACTTAATGTAAGTGCCTCGTTTCTGCGCAGGGGAGTATTGCGAACAACGCGACACACAGCCCATGTGACTGACTCCGATTGGCTATGATTTCCTGCTGTAAAACCTCGGCGCTGAATGCTGTTTATCGCATGTGGATCTTCTATTCCGAGGAAGAATGGTCCGACCGCTAGCGGAACTCCTTGGACCTGTCCCATCACACGAACATCGGGTAACGGCTCATCCAACCAAACTATCTCGTTGACTCGACAATCTCTGGTAGGAATCACCGCAAGTTCTTGTCGTACGTAGTTCGCATTGTGTCGAAGAATTGCCTGCCAGCGGACATGGAGAAAACCATCGCGAGACCGTAACACGACCTCAATCGCCCGACCAGGAATTGCTGCTGCAAGACGAGAGGCATTCGGTTTGGGAGCCAGAGTCCGAAGCCGCGGTTTCCCCTGAAGTTCAAAGTCCGAAGCAGCATACGATTTACCATCCCCAACAACGATGCGGAACAACTCACCACGACATCTTACCGTGTAGCCGCTCTGGAGATCTTTTACACTTAAGAGCCGCAGCCCTTCCTTACCGACACCCCATTTGATTTGAATCACATGATTCCGGGCTTCAATGACATCTTCTTTGCATACAATGCCCGCATTCCCTGGCTGAATCCCTGGATATCCCCAGTCGCGGCCAAATCGTTCTGCAGCTCGTGCCAGGGATCCAATAAATAGACCTATACAAAGGCTGAAAAGGAGGATCAGCGTTTGGTATTTCGACCGCCTGATGAGTGATTGCATATACCTATTGATTACCATGGCTTCCTTAACGCTAACCTCTCATTGAAAGGATGCAAAGTCTTTTATGGGTAAATTCAACCCCTCGCCTCGTAAAACAAAACCTCACAGAGCTCAACGCCTTTTTACAAATATAAGACGACTTAGAAGCGCCCATACTTTACTAGA